>JANXUN010000421.1 GCA_025356185.1 Gemmatimonadaceae bacterium | reverse complement strand
CGCGAATGACCAGCAGTCCCGCATACTCACCTTGGGAGCCCGCATTCGGTTGCAACGACACGCCCGCGAATCCCGTGATCTCCGCGAGATCTTGCTCAAGCTCGCGGAACATCGCGTGATAGCCCTCCGTTTGCGACGACGGCGCAAACGGATGCATCTGCCCAAACTCTGGCCAGGTCACGGGAATCATCTCGGCTGTCGCGTTCAACTTCATGGTGCACGAACCCAACGGAATCATACCGTGAACGAGCGAGAAATCGCGCGCTTGCAACGAGTACATGTACCGGAGCATATCCGACTCGCTGCGATAGCGGTGAAACACGGGGTGCGTGAGATACGTCGACACACGACGAAACCGTTCGTCGAATCGCACATCAGTGTCGGACGCCACGTCCGCGAATACGAAGTCAGGGACGTCGCCGCCATTGAACACGGTCCACAAGTCCACCACGTCGGCCTGCGACGTCGTTTCGTCGAGCGCAATGGTGAGGGCACCGGGCGTCAGCACGCGCACATTCAAGTGATGCGCATCGGCTGCCGCGAGAATCTCTTCTTGTCCGTGTGCACCCACTTCGATGCGCACGGTATCAAAATAATTCTCGTGCGTAATTGCGAAGCCTAACTTTTCGAGCCCCGATGCGAGCGTGACTGCCAGTCCGTGCACGCGGCGCGCGATCTGCGCGAGCCCGTCGGGCCCGTGATACACCGCATACATCCCCGCCATCACCGCGAGCAACACCTGCGCCGTGCACACATTGCTCGTAGCCTTCTCGCGGCGAATGTGCTGCTCACGCGTTTGCAGTGCCATGCGCAGTGCAGGGTTGCCACCGCTGTCGCGCGACACGCCGATAATGCGACCCGGCAGCAAACGTTTGAATTCATCACGCGTGGCAAAAAACGCGGCATGTGGTCCGCCAAAACCCATGGGGACACCAAAGCGCTGCGCGCTTCCCACCGCGATGTCGGCGCCCCATTCACCCGGCGGCGTGAGCACGCATAGTGCCAGCAAGTCCGTCGCCGCAATCACCATCGCGCCGTGCTCGTGCGCCGTCTCGCACAACGAGCGGTAGTCAACCACCGCACCATCGGTTCCCGGATACTGCAGCAGCACGCCAAAAACGGATGCGTCAACCGTGATCGCGTTCGCGTCGGCGACGACTACGCGCACGCCTCGCGCCTCGGCACGCGCGCGCACAACCTCAATCGTTTGCGGATGACAATCGGCCGCGACGACAAACGTGTTGCGCGTCGCACTCCCTTTCGCGGCCAACGCGAGCGCCATCGCTTCAGCGGCCGCAGTGCTCTCGTCCAACAGCGACGCATTCGCGATTTCCAATCCGGTCAGGTCAATCACGACGGTTTGAAAGTTTAGCAGCGCTTCCAGTCGTCCTTGCGCAATCTCCGCCTGGTACGGCGTGTACGCCGTGTACCACGCTGGATTCTCCATCACATTGCGCAGAATCACGCCAGGCGTATGCGTGCCGTAATACCCCATCCCTAAATGCGTGCGATACACTTTGTTGCGCGAAGCCATGCGCCTGAGCGATGCCAGCACGTCGGGTTCGCTCCTGGCGGGACCCGTCGCGAGCGCGCCGCGAAAGCGAATCTTTTCCGGAACGACCGCATCGATGAATGCGTCGAGTGATAAATAGCCCAGCGCCGTGAGCATCTGCTGCTGCTCGTGCGCGCTTGGGCCAATGTGGCGGGGGATAAACGAATCGGTCGCGAAAGTCGCCGACGAAACCGTACGTGAAGCCATGACCTTCCTCGAGAATCGGGCCGAGGCCCGTGACGCACCGGGGGTGGGAAACAGAGGTGTAAACTTAACCGCCGTGAACATCGATTCGTCGACACCCGTTTTGCCCGCCCGATGGCGCACCATGCGCAGCGCGCCTGCCAGCGGCGCCCACAACATGGCCGTCGATTCTGTGCTGCTTGCGGCGGCTCGCGACGCGCACGCGGTCGGCGTTTGGCGGACGTATGCCTGGTCCGCACCGACCATTTCGTTCGGACGTCACGAGGCGGCGCGCGCGCATTTCAGTGCCGCCTCGATCGCTGCCGCTGAGTTGAGTGCCGTACGCCGTCCTACCGGTGGACGCGCGCTCCTGCACGGTGGCGACGTCACCTATAGCGTCGCCATGCCCCTCGATTCGCGTACACCGTGGACGGCGGCATATCGCGCGGTTAACGCCGTACTGCTCGCCGCGCTCCGCGCACTGGGCGTCGATGCGCATCTCGCCCTCGCGGCTGCCACACCATCGGTGCGCCCCGATGGCGCGCTCTGTTTCGCCCAGCCCGCGCGCGGTGAAATTGTTGTTGATGGCGCGAAGTTGGTCGGCAGTGCCGTGTGGCGCGAGCACGGTGCCTATCTTCAGCACGGCAGCATTCTCCTGCGCGATTGTCAGGCGGAGTTGCTCGGCGCGATGCGACGCAACAACGACATCAGTGATGAAAATGCCCACGGAGACGTCGTTGGCAGTCACGCGCTCGAACACGCCGCGACGCTGGCAGGATGTCTGCCACGCGTGCCCACGTGGAGCGCCGTCGCCTCAGCGCTCGAATCCGCGCTCATCAACCACGTCACGGCGCATCCCGACGGAAAGATTGACGACGCACCGCCAATACTGGATGAGGACGTTCTCGCCCGCGAAACGCAGCGCTTCAGCGATGCAACGTGGCTCTGGCGCCGCTAGCGGTAACTCGTCATCCTTGGGAAGTTTGGCACTCGGCTGACGGACACCTTTAATCCCGCCCTCATGCTCCGTCTTCGCAGCGTCCGCGATCGATTCACTGCGCGTCCCTTCACCGTGACGCGAATGGGAGCCTTGGCAACTGCGCGCACTGCAATCGCGCTGACGGTGCTCATGGGCGCGTGCCGCACCGACAATGCGTCGAGCACGTCAGCCAACGCAGGTGGGACGTTAATCATCGTCAGCACGTCTGAGCCCGAAACACTCTTTCCGCCGCGTGCCAGCAATTCACAAGATCTGGAAGTGGTCGGATCAGTGTTTGATCGCCTCGCTGAAATCGGTCCGCAGCTCCACACCACGGGCGACGCAGGCTTCACCGCACGACTGGCCAAAAGTTGGACGTGGTCGAACGATTCGTTGTCCATTGCGTTTCACCTCGATCCGTCAATCCGTTGGCACGACGGCATACCGCTTCGCGCGGATGACGTGCGTTTCACTTTCGCGACATACACATCGAAAGCCGTTGCGAGTGAGGTGCGTTCACTGCTCGACAATATCGACTCGGTGAGTGTGCGCGATTCGCTCACCGCAGTCTTTTGGTACAAGCGACGCACGCCGCAGCAGTTTATGGACGCGACGTATTCGATGTACGTGCTGCCGTCGCATCTTTTGTCATCCATCGCCGACACGGCACTTGCCAAAGCGCCGTTCGGCCGCGCACCCGTCGGCACTGGGCGCTTTCGCTTTTCCAAGTGGGATGCGAAATCGCGATTAGAACTCATTGCGGATACCGCGAACGCGCGCGGTCGCGCCACACTGGATCGCGTCATCTGGACGTTTGTGGGTGACGCTGGCGCCGCGGCACTCAAAGTAGCGAGTGGCGAAGCCGACTTTCTATACAAGGTGCGCGGCAGCGACATTGCCCAGATCGCGTCGTCGCCGCATGCGCGTGTCGAACGCAATGCGTCGCTCGCGTACTCGTTCGTGGGATTCAATCTGACCGCGCGACGCGCCACATTCACGGCACCTCGCCCGCACCCTGTGCTTGGCGATGTTCGCGTTCGTCAAGCATTGGCGATGGCCGTGGACCGCGCGACGATGGTGCGCACGGTGCTCGATTCTACGGGCATGATATCGTTTGGTCCGGCGCCGAGAGTGCTCATTCCTGATACGAGTGCGCTCACGCCGTTGGTGTACAACGTCGTGGCCGCAAACGCATTGCTTGAGAGTGCTGGATGGAAGGACTCTAACGGCGATGGCATACGAGAGCGCAACGGTGTTCGACTCGCGTTTGAATTGCTCGCACCGTCAAACGGCACCACGAAGCCCAAGTTCGCTGTGTTGTTGCAAGCCGCATTTAAGGCGGTTGGGGCCGACGTGACGGTGCAAAACATGGATGGCAGCGCGCTCGGACCTCGTCTGGAAACCGGCGATTTCGACGCATGGATGGGGAGCTGGAACACGAATCCCGGATTGCAGGGGATGCGACAGACATGGATGTCGCGCGGTGCGTCCAACGAACAACATTATGCAAGCAAGGAGTTCGATACAGACGTCGACAGTGCGCTCACGTCGTTCGATCCGGCACGTGCGCGTGCACTGTGGACGCGGGCGTTTCAGCTGGCGATTGCTGATGCGCCGTCAATCTGGCTGTACGAAGAAACGATTCCGATCGGGGTGCATCGGCGAATCCGCATGGCACCGCTCCGTGCCGACGAATGGTTTGCAAACCTTGCCGATTGGTCGGTTGACCCCAGCCAACGCATCGACCGTGACAAGGTTGGTCTGCGAGGCGCACGCTGAGTTCGTTTGACGACGACGCCCGCACCAGCGCGTTGACGCGTTCGGTGCGACGTGCGCTGCAAAGCGTCATTGTCGTACTCGTCGCATCGAGCATGGCGTTTGCGTTGTTGCATCTCGCGCCCGGTGACCCGATATCGCGCATGGCTGCCGCCAATGGCGTGCCGCCTGAATTGCTGGCGCAATGGCGGCATCAAGAAGGCTACGATCAGCCCATCGCGCAACAGTATCTGCGCTGGATCGGCGGCGTTGCGCGCGGTGACTTCGGCCGCTCTTCTTCGCAAAAACGACCCGTGCTCGATGTCCTCGTCGATCGTTTACCCAACACACTGATACTCATGAGCCTCGCGCTGGGCGCGAGCGTGCTATTGGGGGCGGTGCTCGGCGCGTGGCAAGGCGCGCGCATAGGTCGTCCGGCAGAACGCGCGTGGGCTTTTGTGCTGTTGATGGTGAACGCGGTTCCCGAGTTTTGGCTCGCGATGGGATTGCTCACGGTCTTCGCCTTTCGAATTCCCGTGTTTCCGTCCGGCGGTACCATCGACGTTGGCATGTATGACAGCATGTCGACCGCACAACAGCTATGGGATCGGCTACGCCATCTCGTACTCCCATGGGCGTCGCTGACGATGGTCGCGAGTGCGGTGTTTGCGCGCTATCAACGCGAATCGATGCGCGACGCCATGCGCGAGCCATTCGTGCAAACGGCGCGCGCCAAGGGACTCAGCGAGCGCGGAGCGCACCGTCACGCATGGCGGACCGCCATACTGCCGTTGATCACCTTATCCGGATTGTTTTTCCCCGCGCTGCTCACTGGATCGGTGTTCGTTGAGCGCATCTTTGGATGGCCCGGCATGGGCGATACACTCGTGCGGGCAGTCTCAGATCGCGACTATTTGTTAGTCAGTGCATGCGTGATCGTTGGCAGCGCGATGACCACAGTCGGCGCGCTCCTCGCCGACGTCGCGCGCACGTATGCCGACCCACGACTGCGCCGCGCCTGATGGACGCGCTCCTCACGGCCGCTCGCGACGCGACGCCGTCACTGACGAGCAGTGTGATGCGCGTCGCACGCCGCGCACTGGGCTGGCGCGTACCCACTGCACTGTTAGTGCTGCTCATCGCGCTCGCCGTGCTCGCGCCGTGGATCGCACCATACGCGCTCGCACAACCCGACGGCTACGAGCGAATGCTCAACCTCGCTCCATCCCTCGCACATCCCTTCGGTACCGACGATCTCGGCCGCGATGTATTGACACGAATGTTGTTTGGCGCACGGGTGTCGCTTGCCGTGGCAATGTCTGCGGCGCTGTTGTCGCTCGCCCTCGGTGCTACCTACGGCGTGCTCGCGGGCATGCTCGGCGGACGCTTCGATCGATGGATGATGCGCGCGCTTGATGTGGCCATCTCGATTCCTCGACTCTTGCTGCTGCTCGCCGTCAGC
>JANXUN010000375.1 GCA_025356185.1 Gemmatimonadaceae bacterium | reverse complement strand
ATGTGGTCGTTGTGCTGCGTGAAACGACGTGGGGAAGGGGATGGACATCGTTGGCGTTCATTGCCGTGCTTGGCGGACTGTGCGCCGTTGCGCGTGCACCGGTTTCACTGCGCGCGATTTCGGCGTGCGCACTCGCCATGGCGATGGGTGGACTCGGTCATGCGGCCGCCGACAGCGCAATGCCAGCAACGGTGCGCGCACTCGATGCCGCACACGTGATCGGCATGGGCGTATGGATCGGCATGCTGCTGTGCGTGCCACCGTCGTTTTCGGAACGCGAGTGGAGTCGCGTGAGCGCGGTGGCGACGGTGGTCGCGCCAGCCACGGTGCTGACGGGAATCGGCAGTGCGCTGCGACGTGTGTGGGATGCATCGTCGATCACGCAAATCTTGGCGAGTGACTACGGAAAACTGTTGCTGCTCAAGGTCGCACTGGTCGCGGTTGTACTGGTGTTCGCGATGATGAATCGCAAACAGCTGCGCGCAAACGGCGCGCCCACGGCGACAAGGCTGCGCGCCGAACTGCTCATTGCGCTCGCTGTATTCGCGGTGACGGCGGTACTCACCGGCACGGCGCCGCCTGGTGAATAACAGATTTAAGTTTTGAGTTGTGGGTTTGCGTAATGAGTTCTCTGTGCAAACGGCGTCACCCGCACGGTTGATAACCCAAAACTCAAACCCAAAACCCAAAACTTAAATGTTGCTGGTAAACGCGTGTTGCTGGCAACTCGCTGTGACTGGCAGCTCCGGCATCCGCCGTTCCCAAACGAAAAAGCCCCCGCGCGCCGACTCGGCGCGCGGGGGCTTTAAACAAAACGACTAGCGGTTGTACCGCTTCTTGAACTTGTCGACGCGTCCCTGCGTATCGATCAGTCGCTGCGTGCCCGTGTAAAACGGGTGCGAATCGCTGGTGATTTCGAGCAGGATCAACGGATACTCTTTGCCGTCGTCCATTTTGATTTTCTGCTCGCTCGTCATCGTGGATCGCGTAATAATCAGCGCGCCCGTCGACGAGTCTTTGAACACCACCGGGTGATACGGCGGGTGAATGCCATCTTTGGCCATCTGCCACTCCATCACTGCGCCACCATTTCTGGCGGTAGCGCGTACTAGGGATAGCTCGACGGCGAGGCGGACCTCCACCGTGAGCCCTCCGGTTATCCTCGAAAGGAAGGTCGGAGGAATTCGAGCCTTAATAAATGCGCTATTCCGACGGCAGAATCAAGGTGTCGGTCACGGGATCCCGTGGCTGTGTGCCGCCGAACCGGCCCCTTTGGCGATCAGCAAGTGATGCTGGGCGTGGTGGTTGCCCTGAGTCAGCAGACCGATGAATCCCAGGCCGCGAATTCGGGCCACGGTGGCGCTGTCACCTGACTTGATAGCGACGACCGCGAGTCGCATGCCGCTAGGAATGGGCGAGGTCGTGGCACGCCAGCCACCAATCGCTTCGAGAAGCGGAGCGTGAGCGCCGACGATTCGACGCACTGACGCCGCGACAGCGGCTTCGCCGGTGATTTCGAACTCCATCCCGCCCGATACCGGCGTCGACTTGACGCGTGAACGCAGCGTGACTGCATCCATGTCGATCAAGTGTTGGCGCAACGCTTCAAGGTCAACCTTCGACCAGTCCGTCGTCGGATCTGCTTCGAGCAACTTTACAATCTCTGAAACGGTGGCGAATGCCGCTTGACCTCCCTGCGTAGGTGTCCCCGGCCCGTTCGGCGTTTCTGTGGCCGTTGGATGCTGCATGCCAGGGACGTGAACCATTCCTTTCGACGGTGGTTCCTGAGCGGCGAGCGGAACGCCGAACCCAACCGTGCACACCAGAATCAACAGGCGGCGCATATGATCTCCTCGAAGAGTGAGCGTGAACGCTATCAGACCACGCCCGCTGTGACTGGAACCCAAGTTTCACAATTGCGAAATTGCGGTGTTTTCAAGAAACGCTCGATCGCGCACAAGAAATCGGCCGCGACCAAGCGAAGTGAGCACCCCTCTGCGCACGAGTACGGCCAGTTCGCGAACGAGTACTTCGCGGACCGTGCCTAACTCCTCGGCGAACTGATCTTGTGGCATGCCAAGGCCAAACGGTTGATCCAGTTGGTTTCCCGCCAGCTGCAAAAGAACCGCAGCAAGTCGACGAGCGACGCTGTGCTGCGTGAGCCGCTCAAGCCGGTCCGCGAGTAGCCGCACGCGGCTCGCGAGTCGCGCGAGCAGCTTGTTCGCCAATTCCGGGTCGGCTCGAATCGCGAGCTGCAACAAGTCCGGAACTATGAGAATGCCAGTTGTCGCTTCTGCGGCAATCGCGGTCGCGGGCATCGTCTGGCCGTCGAACAGCGGGACTTCGCCGAGCGTCCCGCCAGCGCCCTCGATATGCAGGATCTGTCGCCGACCGTTCGTTTCACGGACGACGCGCACGCGTCCATCCAGCACGAGTATAAGTCCCACCGGCGGCTGGCCACGTCGAAAGAGCACTTGTCTCGGACGCCACTCCTTTCTTGCCGCACGAGACGAAAGGAGCGCGAGCGTTTGGGGCGCTGCGTCGATCAACAGGGGATGTCGCTGCAAGGCGTGGGTGTCGAGCATGAGACCTCTCAAATCATCAGCATCAGCGCTACACCTCCCGCACTCCACGCGAGCCTTGCCCAGTGCGAGTGGTCACCTTGTCCGTCGTGCACTGAGGCTCGACCGACAATAAACGCGATGTAGAGATACGTGCCGGCCGCCACCGGCAAGAGCAGGGCGACCGCAGAACTCCAGCGGGTTCCGGCCATCAGTGTCACCGTCGCCCCGACCAGTGCCAACACCGCTGTGAGCGCGTTGTACGCGACCGCGCGCATCGGTCGAATGCCACCGTGCACGAACAGGCCAAAGGTACCCATCTCCCGCGGTAGTTCGTGCAGCCCCACCGCGAGCAGTGTCAGCAATCCCACTGACGGGTTGGCTAAGAATCCCGCCGCAATCAACGACCCATCGACAAAGTTGTGAATCGCGTCGCCAGCTAGCGCCAATGGTGCCAATGCTTTGGCCGACTTTACCGACGGCGAATGCTGAGGAGTCGGCTGCAGATGAACACAATCTGCTTCACTGCTGTCGCTATGGTGCGCCGACGGCGCTCCCAGTGGTACGCCATGCGCGTGGGCGTGATCGTGTCCAGCGAGCAGTCGCTCGACGAGGGCAAAAATCGCGAAACCGACCAGCGTCCCCATCGTGACCTGCGCGACGGACTGTCCACGCCCGAGCGCCTCGGGAATCAGGTGCGCCACCGCGGCGCCAAACACGGCGCCCGCGCCCAGCGCCGTGAGATGCGGCAGCCACTTGGCCAGCGTGGTACCCTGACGGGCCAAGACAAATGTGACGATCAGCGGAAGTCCGGAGACCACCGCGATGGCACAATACGAGCTCAGCCACGGATTGCGTGACACGTCAAATAGGCCGGTCATCCTTATTGAAAACTAATTCCCAATAGGGATCCCGAAAAGCTGGCCGCGCATTGCGCACCGATGCCGCGCGGCGACGCCGCTACGGTTTTGAACGCTGCGAGAGCAGGGTGCCGTAGTCCGAAATCGTGTTGTCGCGCGCGCCCTGCACGTTGTCCATGATTGATGCCGTTAACTGCGTCATCATGAAGCCCGTGTTGTTGCCGGGGTAGCCGCCGCCGCCAAACCCGCCGCGCGCTGTCGAAGAGCGAATAAACCGACTGCTCGCATTAAGCGGCATCGTGGCAACGTTCTCCATAAAGTCCTTCCAAATAAAATCCATCCACAAATACTGCTCGACGTTACTCAGATAAAACACGTTCACCTTCGCGCTGCGTTCACGCAGCCACGAACCAACGGCGCGCACCGCTTTCGGTCCCGCAAAATTTCCGACAAGCGGAATGATCAGATTGCGCCGCTCCATATCGCGCACGTAGCTGTACTGCTCTTCGTTGCCAAGGAATCCGCGATTCGCACCTTTCTCGTCGGTGGCGTTCGCGATCAGCATCGCCGAGCTGAC
>JANXUN010000371.1 GCA_025356185.1 Gemmatimonadaceae bacterium | reverse complement strand
TGAGGCATTGCTTGCGTCCGTTGCGCCGCTGGAGATTGAAGGGGTGTCGCTGAACGACGCTCTGGGTCGCGCGATCGCGCGTTCCGTCACGAGTCCGCTTTCGTTGCCGCCGTGGAACAACGCGGGAATGGATGGTTACGCGGTGCGGCGTGCGGACGCGCTGCATGCATCGGCGAGTGCGCCGGTCACGCTCCACGTTGTCGGCACGATTACGGCGGGCGACGATCCGTCTGCGCTTCCGACCGTGGGCGAGAGCGAAGCGGTGCGCATCATGACTGGAGCGCCGATGCCCGCGGGCGCCGATGCCGTCATTCGTATCGAGGATACCGACGGCGGCGAAACGCACGTGCAGATCCGCGATGTACGCGATACGGTCGGCCGCGCGAACGTACGACCGCGCGGCGAAGACGTATCGATCGGCGATTCGTTGTTTGCTGTTGGTGATACGGTTCGCGCTGCGCACTTGGGTGTGCTGGCGAGTGTCGGTGCCGCGCAGGTTGCGGTGTTTCGGCAGCCGCGCGTGACGTTACTATCGGGCGGAGACGAACTGGTGTTGCTCGAGCGCTTTGACGAAGTGATGGCTGGGCGTCGTATCGTGGCGTCGAGCACGTATGCACTGCCGCCGCTGTTGCGTGCCGCTGGCGCGCAGGTAAACGTGGCACCGCTGGTGCCCGACACCCTCGTTGACACGATGCGCGCGATTGAGACGGCAATGGATAGCGGATGCGACGTCTTAGTCACGACTGGCGGCGTATCCGTTGGCGCGCACGATTACACCCGCGAGGCACTCGTGCAACTGGGCGGCACGGTGGATTTTTGGCGTGCGAAAATTCGCCCCGGCGGTCCGATCGGTGTCGGTCGCGTACGCAGTGTCACGTGGATTGGCCTTCCGGGTAATCCGGTGAGTTCAATGGTAACCGCAACGCTTTTTGCGTGGCCGATGCTTCGGCGATTGGGCGGGCACACGCAGATGACGCATCGTACCCTCACCGCGACGTTTCGCGACCACTACGACACGCCCGCTCCGCTCACGTATTTCGCGCGCGTGATGTTAGAGCGACGCGCCGACGGTGGCTTTGACGCTCGGCTCGCCGGGCCGCAGGGTTCCAACTTGATGAACACGATGGCAATCGCGGATGCATTGATGATCATACCAGAAGGTGTTTCCGCCGCTCGCGATGGTGATGCGTTCGATGTGGTGTTGCTCGCGTGAGTGTACGTGAATCGCTTGAGGCGTTACACGATGCAGCGCTGGATGAAGCACTGGCACGGCGCTTCGCGACGGCGACCGAAGACGTCACCGTCGGCGCACATGCGTGGACGTTGCTGAAACCGTCCAACGCGGACCATCTCATTAGTGAAGCCGACTACGTCATGGACGAGCGACTGCCATATTGGGCTGATCTGTGGCCATCGGCTCGCATTCTGGCGTCAACGATTGTGCGCGAGCGCGGTGCGGGCCGACGGCTGCTTGAACTTGGTTGCGGACTAGGGCTGCCAACGATCGCTGCGATGCAGGCAGGATTCGATGTCACAGCAACCGACTACTACGACGATGCGTTGCACGTTACGCGCGGCAACGTCAAACGAAATCTCGGCCGCGAGCCGCACGTGCGGCTGGTGAACTGGCGCGAGTGGCCGGATGACCTCGGGCAGTTCGATGTGGTTATTGCCGCAGATGTGTTGTACGAAAAGGAGTACGCGCTGTTGGTGGCCGAGTGTATTGCGCGTGCGTTGAAGCCAGACGGGGTTGCTTTCGTGGCGGATCCAGGACGTTTGGCGCTGCCGCAATTTCGTGAGCACGTGGCGCACGTTGGACTGGCGTTTGGTGAGCCGACTGTGGAGCGATATGAGGCGGGTGCCATCAAGCAGGAGATTCAGGTCATGCGTCTCGTGTGGCTCTGACGTGCATTGGCGCCGCCGAGATATGACACTGACACGCGACAGTCAGGTTCGTCAGTGAGCTTTCGATCATGACACCACCGTACGATGCGACTTTTACTCGTTGAAGACGAAGCGCCACTCGCGGAGTCGCTCGCGCGTGGATTGCGTGAGCTGTCGTTTGCCGTAGACATCGTCGCCGACGGAATGGATGCGGTGACGCACGCCGCGCTCAATGAATACGATGCCATCGTGCTCGATCTCACGTTACCGCGTCGTGACGGGCTTGATGTGTGTCGTGAAATACGACGCCGCGGCATCGCGGTGCCGGTGCTGATGCTCACGGCGCGGACCGCGCTCGACGACAAGGTATTGGGCTTTGACGCGGGCGCCGACGATTATTTGGTGAAGCCGTTCGCGTTTGCGGAACTTGTTGCGCGATTGCGGGCGCTGCTGCGGCGTCCACGCGCGACGATCGCGGATGTACTCACGGTCGGCGACCTTGTGGTCGACACGCGTAGTCAGACGGCGCTTCGCGCTGGGCGTGCGCTACCGCTCACCACGCGCGAGTATGCGCTGCTCGAACATTTAGCGCGTCACGCGGGGGCACTCGTGAGCCGCGCGTCGATCAGCGCGCATGTGTGGGACGACAATCACGATCCATTTTCGAACAACGTCGAAGTCTTGATGGCGCGATTGCGTCGAAAACTCGAAGGCGTACGCGAGACGCGGATGATTGAAACACGTCGGGGCGCGGGGTATCGGCTCGTGCCGCACGCCGCCGACCCGGTCGCGGGCGTCGACGCGTAGTGCCCTTCACCAACGCGACGTCGAGTGCGTAGCGTGTTTTCGGTGCGGTCTATTCGCGCACGGCTCGCGCTCCGACACGCCGCGATGTTGGCGCTCGTCGTGCTGGCGATTGAAGTCGCGTCGTATTTCGCCGTCGCACAACTTTTAGCGCAACGCGGCGATCGCTTGCTAGAGTCGGCGTCGAGCGCGTTGGTTCGCGATCTGCTCACCGAGCTGGATCGCGGCAAGCCCGTCGCCGACGCGATCGAAACATCGACGCATGATGTCCGTTTTCGCGACGTCACGATGACTGTGCGGCCGCTGGCTATCGCCGCGCCCTCGGTCAACGACTCCGCGCGTTTCGTGACCCGTTCCGCCGCAGACGACGTCGGTGACACGCGCATTCGTGAAGAAGTAGTTTCCACGTCGCGCGCTCGACTGCAGATCTCCGCGTCGCGGTCTCTGTTTGAAGATCATGAAACGTTGGAGGCGGTGCAACGTGCGTACGTCATTGCGGCGGCGCTCGCGATACTCCTGTCGGCATTTGTCACGTGGCGACTGGCGTCCGCGGCGCTCGCACCTATTGAGACGCTCACAACACGGGCCGCGACGCTTGGGAGCGGCGATTTGCATCAACGATTGCCGGTGATCTCACCGCACGACGAGTTTGGCCGATTGACGACGGTGCTCAACGGAATGCTTGAGCGTATCGATGCGTCGTTTTCACAACAACGTCAGTTTGTCGCTGACGCGTCGCACGAGTTGCGCACGCCCATCGCAGTGTTGCGGACCGAACTGGATGTCACGCAGGCTAACCCGGAGCGGTCATCGAGCGAGTATCGGGAAACTTTGGTGCGGCTGGATCGTGTGACGGCGCGTCTCGAACGCCTCGTTGCCGATCTCTTTTTGTTGGCGCGCGCCGATGCTGGTGGACTGCCGGTACCGCATCAGCCGCTCGACGTGACGATGCTTGCGCGCAACACGGTGGCGTTGATTCAGGGTATTGCGGAGGAGCGCGGCGTAGAGTTTACACTCGATGCGGACGCGCGCCGACCGACATTGGTACTCGGTAACGAACAACACCTTGAACGTGCGTTGCTCAACCTGTTGGACAATGCCTTGCGGTTTGCACCGCGCGCGTCTGCGATCACGGTGCGTGTCGCGCGCACTGCGAAGCAGGTCGTGATGGATGTGGCTGACTGCGGGCCGGGCATTGATCCGACGCTGGTCCAGACACTGTTTGATCGCTTTCGTCGAACTGTTCCTAGTGCGGCAGACCGGCCGCACGACGGCGCGGGCCTTGGACTGTCAATTGCACAGGCGCTCGTGAAACTGCACCACGGTCAACTGTTGTTACATTCGACCGACGCGAACGGCAGCACGTTCCGTATTGAGCTGCCGCTCGCGCCAACCGACGTCGCGTAGCGTTTGAACCGCCAAACGCCTTAGACCGGCGGCTTGCCCTTCTTCGCTTTGGCTTTGTCATCCGCCGCTTCTTTCTTTTCGGCGGCAGCATCTTCGTGCTCACGCTTGAGCATCTTTCCCGTCATCGCGTCGACGTTCACTTCTTCGGTGCCCTTCTTCCCCGCGATTTTCATGTCGAACGTGTAGATCAGTGCGCCGCCTTCGTTTTCGATTTCGGCACTCGTGATCGTCGCCCCGGGAATAGTCGCGCGCGCGATCGCTATCGCGGAATCGGCAGAGACTTTGGCCTTGGCCAAC
>JANXUN010000367.1 GCA_025356185.1 Gemmatimonadaceae bacterium | reverse complement strand
CTCGTACTCTGTCTGGTTGGTGACATTTTTCACGCTTGAGCAAGGTGAGTCACGATTTTCCCCGCAAGAGTTTCTCATTAGCAATACGGGGCGCGATTTTCGTCCGCTCGATGTGCTGCCCTTAAGCGCAGGATTTGGTGAATACCGTCTCAAGCAGCGTGAAACAAAGCAGGCGCTGTTTGTATTTGATGGCGCGATCGACGTGAATCAACCCACGACGGCGCTGATGGAAGGCACGGCAAGCACGACCGACTGGAGCCGCGTGCTTCAAAATGTCGAGCGCGAGCGCACGTTGGTGCGCAGTCGCGCCGCATCGGCCGCAAAGAAGCCGAGTACGCCGTAACAGCGTCGCATTGGCGGCATCAAGGCGCGCGTCGGCTCGTCGTCGTTATCCAATCTGCAACACGTCGTTCACCGCGCCAGCGTCACCGCTTCGAAGCAAATGCATCGCATGCCGCACGAGTTCATGCTCTCGCGGCCAAGCAAGCGCCTTTATTGCCGCTGCGGGTGTGCGCCATGAGGCGCGATCGTGTTCGTCGCTAAGGACTATGCCGACCGATGTGTGCACGATAGCGGCAAAGCCAACCGCGAGATGGAGCGTGTCAATCTCGTGCAGATAGAGAGGGCTCGTCGCAATGCTGTACAGCTGCACTACAGCGAGCCCCGTCTCTTCTAGCACTTCGCGCCGCGCGGCGTCGGCGGGCCGTTCTCCTGATTCCAAGCGACCATGCACAAGCTCCCACGCGCCCGTGCACCGCGTTCCAGCAGCCCGTCGCAGTGTGAGGATGTGCCACGGAGTGCCGGTCGGCGACGAACGGCCCGCGCTCGGCGCCACGCGCGCAGGTGCGAGCACGATGACGTCAACTACACCAACGTCGATGCGAGTGGTTCTGGAAAGTGGAGGCGTCATGTGTCAATCCTACAAAGTCGCTTGCCCCGGTGCGAGGCGGGAAGCGAACTTGCATGTCGCCTCGCATCGACGCGTGGTACGCTGTCCAGACCTTTCGCCGATCGACCCGTGACCGCTCTTGCAGACTTTATCGCCCTAGCCGCGACCTGCCACCCTGACGGTGGACTGGTTCCGGTGTGGCGTGATTGTCTGTTGGATCAGTGTACCCCAGTGGCAGCATTTGCCAAACTGCGACGTGGTCCGTTTGGTTTTTTGTTAGAGTCGGCGCCCGCCGGTGGCGAGACGTGGGCACGCTACACGTATTTGGGCACGGAACCGCGCGCGGCTTGGCGGTTGCGCGATGGCGTTGTGGAAGATTGGACGGCGGCGCGGGGATGGACGGGCGCGCGCGCACCGAATGATCCGATCGCTGATCTACGTGATATCGTGCGCGACATGCGGCCCGTTCATGCCCCCGACGTTGGAGCACTGTGGAGCGGCGCCATCGGATTTTTTGCGTTCGATGTCGTGCGACATATTGAGTCGTTACCATCGCCGCCGCCACGCACGCTTGATGCGCCCGACGCCTGCTTTGTCTTCACTGATGCACTGGTCGTGATTGACAATTGGCGTGGACAAGCGCGCGTGATCGTGTCCGTCGTGGTACCGCCGCATGCAACGCACGAGCAGCTTGCCGCGCTGCACGTGGCAGCGACGCGCACGCTTGATGATACGATCGCGCGATTGCACGGACCCGATGTATTGCAGCCACTCGCGCTCGACAGCAAGGCTCCTCCCGCCCAACCGACATCGCGCTATTCACGCGAAGCCTTCGAGCGCGACGTCGCTCGCATCAAAGAATACATTTTGGCCGGTGACGTGTTTCAAGTGTTGCTTGCACGCCGTATGGAACTGCCGCACGATTTCGATTCGACGTCGTTGTATCGTGCGCTGCGCGCGATCAATCCGTCGCCATACATGTATCACCTGATACTTGACGGATTGGAGCTTGTCGGCAGTTCACCCGAACTGCTCGTGCGCGTGGCCGATGGGCGCATCACGGTGCGGCCCATTGCGGGCACGCGTCCACGCGGCCGCAACGCCGAAGAAGATCACGCGCTCGCGGCGGAACTACTCGCCGATGAAAAGGAACGCGCAGAGCACGTGATGCTTGTCGATCTCGGCCGCAACGATGTTGGACGTCTCGCGAAGTACGGCACCGTGCGCGTGACCGATCTCATGACGGTCGAGCGATACTCACACGTCTTTCATATCGTGAGTCAGGTCGAAGGCGAGCTGGCCGACGGCTCAAGCGCGCTTGATGCATTTCGCGCGGTGTTTCCGGCGGGCACCATGACCGGCGCGCCGAAGGTACGCGCGATGGAAATCATCGACGAGTTGGAGCCCGAGCGCCGCGGCCCGTATGCGGGCGCGATCGGCTTTGTCGGCGCCGGCGATACACGGATGGACCTCGCGATCACCATTCGCACGTGCGTCATCACCAGGGGCATCGCCAGTGTGCAAGCGGGCGGTGGTATCGTGCACGACTCAGTGCCTGCCAACGAGTGGGAAGAGACTGAAAACAAAGCGCGCGCAATGTTGACCGCGATTGGCCGCGTGCGCGCCGCGACAGTGCCCTAACGCATGGCATTCGTACTCGTTTCGACAGAGGGTGATCGTCGGTTCTTGATCTCCGGATCGACGCCGCTCGTCGCGGGTCGCGATCTGTCGTGCGATTTACCAGTGCTCGACGCGCGGGTTTCTCGACGTCACGCCGAATTCATGTGCACGAATGCGGGCGTCGATGTCATCGATTTGGAATCACGCAATGGGACGTGGTTGAACGGTGCGCGCATTACCCGGGCGCAGGCGCACATTGGCGATACGATTGGCCTCGGGTCGGTAACGTTTGCACTGTGCGATGAAACTAACGTGCCGTCGATGAACACGCTGCGCTCGGGTGCGGACGAGACCGGCACCGTCGTTCGCGAACGAATCATGCAGTCGCGCGAAGGCGCGATCACCGAGGTCGCTGGGCAGCGCCTTGGCAAGCTGGTGCTGCTTGCGCAGCGTTTAGGCGGCTCCGCGACCGTCGATGAGTTG
Organism: Gemmatimonadaceae bacterium; assembly: GCA_025356185.1. Classification (GTDB taxonomy): domain Bacteria; phylum Gemmatimonadota; class Gemmatimonadetes; order Gemmatimonadales; family Gemmatimonadaceae; genus Gemmatimonas. The sequence continues at coordinate 2,199 of JANXUN010000367.1, read as the reverse complement.
CTCACGATTATCGTTGATGACCTGTTCGCGGCATTCTCCGCCGACCGTGTTGCTGTGCTGCTACGCAATGCAGAGGGCGCACTGGATGTGCGTTATGCGCGAGATGTCTACGGCAGCGACGTGTTGCGCACGGTCCCGCGGGCCATCGCGCACGGCGTCGCCGAACGTCAAGTCGCGCTGCTCACGCACGACGCGCGCGAAGACACACGCACCGCGGGGGCGTCGGTGATTCAGCAGGCCGTGCGCTCGGCGATGGCGGCACCGCTATTGGCCGACGGACACCAAACGCTGGGCGTGCTGTACGTCGACAACCTGCGCACAGCGAGTGCTTTCACCGAAGACGATCTGCAATTTCTGGTGGCGTTCGCCGGTATCGCCGCCGCGGCCGTCGAACGTGAGCTGGCATCCGAGGGGCTTCGGCGCGCACAACATGTGCGCGAGAATTTTGAACGATTTTTCACGCCACGTCTCGCCGAGCGTATCGCCACCTCGACCGACACCATGGAAGTTGGCGGACACCGTCAACGTGTCGTGGTGTTGTTCAGCGACATTCGCGGCTTCACGGCGATTGCCGAGTCGCTGCCACCACAGCAGATGGCCGCGCAACTCAATGAGTACTTCACGGCGATGGTGGACTGTGTGTTCGCGCACGACGGAGCGCTCGACAAGTTTATCGGTGACGCCCTGTTGGCGTACTGGGGCGTGCCAGAGCCAACGGACGCAGATGCCGATCGCGCGCTTGCGTCGGCGATGGCGATGCGGGCAGCGCTTGATGTTCTCAATGCGCGCTGGCGCACCGAAGGCCGACCCGAGTTACATGCAGGCGTTGCCATACACGCCGGTGAAGCGTTTGTCGGCAACATTGGATCGCCGAGACGACTGGAATACACGCTGATTGGCGATTCAGTCAATGTGAGCAACAAGTTGTGCCGCATGGCGCGCGGCGGCGAGCTGCTGATTTCGGAGTCGGTACGCGCACTGACAACGCAGGCAACGTCTGCCGTGGAACGCACCGATCTCTCACTGGCTCGCCAGAGCGGTAGCGATCTGCGGATTTGGTCGATCGCGCCGTGAGCGTGGCGAGCTCGAAGTCTCCGCTCGTCGAACGTGCAATTCGCGGCGGCGACGTAGTGGGCGAAGCACACGTCATCGATGCCTTGGAGCAGTTAGTGACCGAACAGCTGTCACTATATGCATGGGCCGCGGGTCAGTCGCAACCGCGTGCGCTGCGTGGCCGCGCGCCAGTGTACGTCGTGCCGTTGCCGGGCACACACGAGACAATCGTCGTGCGACATGGATGGCACGGCGGACTCTTCGCGCCGATCACGGGTGATCGCTTTCGTCGCCCCACGCGCGCCCCGCACGAATACCGCATGTCGCAAACGCTGCGCGCGTGGGGCGTCCCGACCACAGCGATTCTCGGGTTCGCGCGCTACAGTGCGCCGTTGGGCCTCTGTCGCCTAGACGTCGTGAGCCGTTTTGAACCCGAGGCGTTCGACCTTGGCCATGTCGCCGCCAACTTGGTACCCGGAATCGCCATCGCAGACGCCCTTGAAGCAGCTCGCCGTCTGTTGGTTTCACTCGCCGCACATCGCGTTGTGCATCCTGATCTCAACGTGAAGAACATCTTGTTGCAACGCGATCGCGCCGGCGCGCTGCGGGCGCTGGTCATCGATGTTGACGTCGTTCGCATTGAGAGCTCCAGCGACGAGGCTCGCGTGATGGCGCGCAACGTACGCCGGTTGATGCGTTCCTTGCACAAATGGCGCGATCGCGTCGCTGATACACTCACCGATGACGAGCTGTCGGCATTTGAACACGCGGCGTTACGGGATGTACCGACGCGAACATCGGGAGCGCAGCGGCCGTGAAGACGGTCACAACACCGCCGCTGCCATCGCTCGCACTCAATCGCGTCTGTATCGTGATGATGAGCGCGGTGGGCGACGTGGTACACGTGATGCCAATTATTCACGCGCTCAAGGCCCATGCGCCGTCGTGTCATATCACGTGGGTCGTGCAACCGGGTCCGGGTTCGCTCGTGCGGGGACACCCGCTTGTCGATGAAATCATCGAGTTCGACCGCGCACGCGGATGGCGCGCGTATGTTGACGTGCGTCGTGCGCTTGCATCGCGCACATTCGACGTGGTATTGGCGTTGCAGGTGTATTTCAAAGCAGGTCTCGTCACCGCGATCAC
>JANXUN010000325.1 GCA_025356185.1 Gemmatimonadaceae bacterium | reverse complement strand
GCGAGCGGGCTCGGCGAGCACGCGACTTTGGCCTTCGGGCGCAACATGCAATCCGAGGCGACGTTCGGCTTCGGCCACCACGTGCCGTCGCGTTTGCGCTTCGCTAATATCGCGTTGCAGCGTTGCGATTTGTGCAAGCAGCGCGCGTCGTTCCGTGTCCTGCTTGGCCATGGCATTTGCCGTGAGTACGCCGACGCTTCGGCGCCAGACGACAAGGCTCGTAAACGCGACAAACACGAACAGGCCAATGGCGACCCATGTGCGCCCTTTGAAGGGTGATCGTTTTTTCGCGCGCGTTGCCACTACACGCGCCGCCACGCGCGCAACCGCGCACTGCGTGCACGCGAGTTCACGTCGATTTCGGCATCGGTGGCGTTGATCGGTTTCTTTGTGAGCGTCTCGCCAAGTGGTTCGCCGCGACAGGTGCACATCATTTGCTTTGGCGGGCAAATGCACGCGGCGCTCCAATCGCGGAACGCATTCTTTACGAGGCGATCTTCACCAGAGTGATAGCTGATGATTGCGAGTACGCCGCCCGAGGTGAGTCGATCGCGCAGCTTGGGGAGCGCGCGCTCAAGTCCCGCAAGTTCATCGTTAACGGCGATGCGCACGGCCTGAAAGATGCGCGCGAATTCTGGTGCGCCGCTGCGCGGCCCCAGCACCGCGCGAATCGCATCGACTAAATCGTCGGCCGTTGCGAACGGTCGACGGTCACGACGACGAACAATCTCGCGCGCGAGTCGTGCGGCGCGCGGTTCGTCGGCATACGCGCGCAGCAGCGCCGACAGATCGACTTCGTCGATGGTGTTAAGAAGTTCGTCGGCGCCGAGGTCGACATCGGTTCCCATGCGCATGTCGAGGGGGGCGCCTTCGCGAAACGTGAATCCGCGCGTGAGGTCGTCGAACTGATGCGACGAGACGCCCAAGTCGAGCAGAATACCGTCAAAGAGTTCAGAGTATGCGAGCCCTGCCCCTTCGAGATCTGCGTAGTTGCCGAGGAGGGCGCGAAACTGTCCTGCGCGCTCCGGATCGGCTAATCGTTCGCGCGCAGCCGCCAGCGCCCGGGGGTCACGATCGACTCCGGTAACACGCATCCCACGGTCGAGAAGCGCAGCGGCGTGTCCACCGCCACCAAGCGTGCAATCCAGAATGTTCGCTGCGCCAACGAAAAGCGTCTCGACTTCAGGAAGCAACACTGGGACATGGTACGCGCCGGGACGCCCAGAAGGGGCTGTTCGGACGGGACTCACATGCAGAGATGAATAGCGAACGCGCGTCATGTTAGTGACTCGCAGATGCAAGCGTCAAGCGACGCCGTCGAGTCGGGAAATGTGCATTACGTGAGAGTGCGCAGAGATGTGATGTCGCGCTGTTTTCTCGGCGAGCGAATTATCGAAAAGACGCGAGCCCGCCGTCGGAATCGACGGCGGGCTCGCGAGGTGCAACGTTAAGCCCTGCTACTTACACAGTTTCTTAATCGCTTCGTCCGCTGCGGGGTCAAGTTGGACGACCGCACCCATCAATGTCCGCATCGCATCAACGTAGGTGGCACCGCCGCGCGGCAGCATGATTTGTGCGTCAGCAAACATGTTCTTCGCGTCCTTCGCCAGCTGACAGTTTTTGGTAGCGTTCGCTGTGTTCAACTTGAGCTGCCCGTAAGTGACGTACGTCGCTCCGATTAGGAAGCCAGCTTGTGCTTTTGTCTGCCCCTTAGAAACCGTATCGGCGTACATCAGGACGGCGAGCGCGGCATCGTACTCCTCGGCGGTTTTCGCTGCTACACGCTTCTCGTTGCCGATTTTTAACACCTGCTGACGCAACAAGGTCGCTGTATCGCCGGACGCGATCATCTCCTTCAGCGCGGGGAGAATCTCCTCGGTACGGTTGAGATCAGTCAACAACTGCATACGGATGAATGAGCCGTTCTCGACAGGGATCTTCGCTGCCCGCGCTTTTTCCAGTGCGTCGAGCGCCTGCTGATTTTGACCCGCCTGCTTGAGCGTCACAATCTGCATGTACGTCAGCGTGGCCTGCCCGGGAAACTTCGAGAGCCCGCGCGCCGACATTTCCGAAGCCTTCTGATACGCGCTGTCGTTCTGATACGCGATTGCTTCCTTGATGAAAAACGTGGTATCTGCGAAGGACGTGTCAAGGCGCACCAGCTCCTCACCCTGCGTGTGCATTTCCTTGAAGTCGCGAACCGCGTTCAGAATCAGCCAGCGCAATCGAAGCAAATCAGGCTCGCCCGGGTTCATCGCGACGGCCGTATCGATCACCGGGCGCGCTACCTTGGGGTTCGCGAGTGCCGCGACCGACTCAACCACGTCATGCTGCAAACGCGGGTTTGCGGGATCGGTGGCCAACAGCGCCAACAGCGTCACGACGGCAGAGTCCTGCATCTTGGCTTCGCGATAGGCATCGGCCAAGTTCGCCAGTCCCGGGCGGCTTTGCGGATGCAACTTCACGATCTCTTTGGCCAACGCCATCATCTGAGCGCTTGGCGCTTTCTGCTCCTTCATGACATTGAGCTGGCAGATGCGGGCCAGCGTCGCCTTCGGGTACGCAAGAACGCCTTCTTTCGCGAACGCCAGCGCCGCGTCGTACTTCTTGTCACGGGCGCTATTGATGCACTTCTGCTCGAAGTCGAGCTGCTTACGCGCTTCTTTGAGCTCTTTGCTGACGCCGTTCGTGGCGTCACCCAAGTTCTTGCCCTCGTACGTGCCGAGAGGCTGGATGAGCGCTTGATCGCGGGCGAGTACGAGATTTGCTTCGATGCGATATCCCGTCGGGATCTTTGTGACGATACCCGTGAGATACTCATCGGCGCGCACCAAGCCAGCAAGCGCGCGAGCGTCGTGCGGCGCGAGCGCTTCGGTGGTCGGAAAACCCGACGCAGTGAGATACTGCTCGATTTCAGTACGCGGCAAGACGTACACTTGCTTGAACGGAAAATCCGACGTGATGTGCGACCGCAAAGCATCAGCAGCCTCGACACCCATCGTGCGCTCCCGCACGTTGGACGCGTTGTTCCTGAATACGGTGATCAGGATGCGTTTGGCGTTGGGATCTGGCACCTTGTTGATTCCAGGCTGCAAGAATCCACCCTGGGCCGACAGGAGCGAGGGCAGTGCAAGGGCAGTGCCCATCACCATGCCGAGTCCGGCGAGCGCCGAGAGTTTCCGTGTCATCAACGTCATGCCTCCGCACCGATGTACCGTTGTTTCCAAACCGTCGCTGGCCCGCGTGCCGCGCGTCGGTAGGGAAATCGCGAGCCCAGCGGCGGTGCGCACGCCATCCGAGCCCAAAGGAACTTCATAAGGTGCCGCCGATCGGAACACATCGCAAGCAACGTACCGTGCCTACGAGAACTGTTGCCTCTGCTATACGCCGATGGGCGAAGAGGGACTCGAACCCCCGACTTCCTGTGTGTAAGACAGGCGCTCTAACCAGCTGAGCTATTCGCCCGACATCCTCGCGACCATCGGCCTTGCATAAAGTACTGCGCCAAGAGTCCGCTGTTCCCGGTTCGCCACGATTTTAATCGGAATCTCACGATCCTGCGCGGGTTGTCCCGTGGCTCCGCGCCTTACCGCCCGGTTGAACTGCCGAGCCTAGCCCTTAAGAATGGCCAGCGGCACCAGAACGACGTAGCCCACGACCAAGAGAATCGGTGCGATGGTTTCGCCCCCACGCGCCAGATCGAGGAACCCAAGTGCGAGCGCTAACAGGGCGGCTCCCCAGTACACAATGGCGCGAGAACGGTCTGCCGACGCGCCCTTCGGTGAATTCTTGTCGATCTCAGTCATGCGAGCACGATACGCGTATGCAGGACGTTCCTACAAGGGCGAATCCGAGATCGACTGATCGTCCGTGTCCACGGTCGGTTCAGCAGCCGCGGGAATCGCCCCCGCGAGCAGCGCTTCGAGCGCACTGGCGGCACGTTCGCGTTCCTGCGCAGCGTCGGCTTCACGCATGGCGTCCAGTCGCTTTTTGTATCGTCGACGTTTCATGTAAAAAAGCGGCCCAAGCAGGAGACCGAACGCCCCACCAACAAGGGACAAATTGGCTGCCACAGAGAGGACGCCGAATTGGCGCAACGTCCGCTGCTTCCAGTGCTCATCGAACTGCGCGCTGGTGAGACCATACGCTCGGCGCACGGCGATCTCAAAAGAACCGCTCTCTTTCCAGTACACGAAGAAATTGCGCATGCCGTTTTCAGGATCGAGCGCAGCGAGCTCTGCGACAATCCGCTGCGACACCGCGTAACTGAACTGCGCGCGCGAGGAGCCGTATGAAAAACCGGTCTCAAGCGAATCGCGCGAGGGGAGCGTACGCCAGACCAGTCCCAGCGAGGTTTCGAGCGCGTTCTCGCGCGACGATTCGCCAGCGGAATAGCTGGCGTAGCCCTCGTCAAACCAGCGCGTGGGCAGTTGGCCCATCGACTCGTGCAACGCCAGATGCGCGAGTTCATGTCGCAGCACAACGACCGGGTCGCCAGCATCACTTGCTGCCGCGCTGCCCTGCATCACGATGCGGCGTTCGTCCGGAATCGCAATCGCGGCGCCCCATTCGGGCGTGTTGGGTCCTACCCAAGCCCGAAAGCGCTGCGCATCAGGCGCGATGGCGATGAGCACATGCTGCTGCGGCCGCGGCAGGCCGGGAAACGTGTCCTTGGTCTGAGCGGCAGTGAGCAGTGCATGGGCGAGACGCTCGTCGCGCGCCTCAGCAACGACGGTAAATCGTCCGCCGTCGATGCGCACCGCAGGCACCTTTTCATTCGCGGAATTCGCCGGTTGTGCAGACGGCGCCGAGGTGACAATGAAAATGGCAGCGCACAGCGCCGTTGTTAACGCGGCGGCGAACCGCCCTGCTCGACCTGCAAAAGAATCTCTGCGCAGCGTTTGCCCCATGGATTGAACTTGTTCGCCGCGGCGCCTTCACGCCACGCGAGCATGGCGCGATCTCGCTGGCCGGCAAACCAGCGCGCGCACCCAAGTTCATACCACGCCTGCAGCATGTTGGGTCCGAGTTCCAACGTGCGTTGAAAAAACGCCTCTGCGTCGTCGTACATCTCGCGTTCTTTGTACACCATCCCCAAATACAAATGCGCGTACAACGTCGCCTTGTGGTCGGTGCTCTCGCGAATCGCGTGCGAGAGCTGTTCGATCGCATCGCCATAGTCGCGCTTGCGCAAACTGAGGTAACCCACGTTCGTGCGCGCCAACGCGTGATCAGGATCGCGCTGCAACACGCGACGAAAAGTTGCGAGCGCCGCATCGAGTTGCTCCTGTGACATCAGCGCCCATCCCAACAGCGTCTCTGCCTCGTTGTCGTCGGGCGATAGCTCGAGCGCGCGCCGGAGCGCGACCTCGGCGCCCACCGCGTCGCCAACGGACAACTTGCTCCAACCCTTTTCGAGAAACGTCGATGCGCCCAAATGATCGACGCGACCGGATTGTTGTGGAGCTAATGACGATGGCGACGCCGTTGCGTCGAGCGATTTCCAGGTGCTCACCAGCTCCTTAACGCTGTCCTTAAACGCCACCGCTCGCG
>JANXUN010000295.1 GCA_025356185.1 Gemmatimonadaceae bacterium | reverse complement strand
GTTGGCCGCTCCCGCGGCGGCACCGTCTGCTCCGGCTCCGGGTAGCGGTGCTGCGCCGGCAAGCCCGCTCAGCGCCCCCACAGCGACGCCTACGACGGTACCTGCCGGAAAGCCGGTAGTGCCGCCCAAGAAGCCCTGAGCAACGTGATCGCGCAGGCTCCCAAAGGGTTCCTCCTCCTCGAGGACGGAACCCTTTTTCTCGGCCGACTTGTCGGGCCGACGATTCCGACGGTCGCTGAAGTCGTGTTTACGACCAACATGACCGGCTATCAGGAAGTGTTCACCGATCCGTCGTATCGGGAACAGATCGTCGTTATGACGGCACCGCAAATCGGCAACTACGGCGTCAACACCGACGACCCAGAATCGGCGCGACCGCAGGTTTCAGGCATCGTTGTCCGCGAACTTTCTCCGACGTTCAGCAGCTGGCGCGCGACGGGCGGGCTCCCAGAGTGGTTGGTCGAACACGCCGTTCCCGCACTGACCGAAGTCGATACGCGCCGCCTGACCAAGCACCTTCGCGTGACCGGTGTCATGAAGGGTGTCATCGGAGCGGGTGACGCGCCGACGCGCGAAGCGTTGGCCGCGATGGATGCGTGTCCGAGCATGGAAGGGCTCGATCTCGCTACCGTTGTGTCGACCACGACGCCGTATCAATGGGGCAGTGACATAGCAACGTTTCACGTTGTGGCGTACGACTTCGGGATTAAGCGCAACATCCTGCGACTGCTCGAGGCGCACGATTGTCGCGTGACGGTGATTCCAGCGACGACGTCTGCAGAAGACGTCCTCGCTATGAATCCAGACGGCGTGTTTTTGTCGAACGGACCTGGGGACCCAGCTGCCGTGACGTATGCGCCAGCGGCGATTCGCACGATCGCGCATGCGGGAGTTCCAATCTTCGGTATTTGCCTCGGCCATCAACTGGTCGCGTTGTCGTTCGGAGGCACCACCCAAAAGATGCCGTTCGGCCATCGCGGCGGAAATCAGCCGGTCAAAGACCTCGCGACCGGCCGGGTACTAATCACGGCGCAGAACCATGGTTTTGCCGTGGCGGGGACGGAAAGGGGCGTGGACGGGGCTCCTGATCTCGATGTGACGCACATCAACCTCAACGATCATACCGTCGAGGGGCTCAGGCACCGCACGCTTCCCGTATTTGCGGTGCAGTATCACCCCGAAGCGGCCCCCGGTCCACATGACGCGGTCCCGCTGTTCGACCAGTTCTTGGCTGCATTGAGACTTCGTCGCGGATCAAGTGGGCCAACCGCTTGACTGATAAGCACTAAGGTCATACGTTCGGACCTTCGGTACGCTGCGTTATATCCCCCGCCGACGCGCGTCGAAACCCTGGTAGAGCCCATGACGAAAGCCGATTTGGTGGAGAACGTCACGGCGCGAATCGCGCAGACGGCCGGACCGACGATCTCCAAGAAGGATTGTGCACGGGTTGTCGACGCGTTTCTTGACGCTATCAAAGACGCGCTTCAAGAGCAAAAAAACATCGAGGTGCGCGGTTTCGGCACCTTTAAAATTCGGCAACGGAAGACACGGATGGCGCGCAATCCACGCACGGGTTCGCCGGTCGAAGTGTCGGCGCGTCCGGTACCGGTTTTCAAGCCGTCCAAAGAGCTCCGCGCAATGGTTGCCGGGCTAGACATTTCGCACTTTGACGACGACGATGACGACGAGTAGTGGGTCGTGTTTTTAGTACACAACGCCTCGCGACACATGGTTGTCGTGAGGCGTTTTTTTTGATCGCCACCGGCGCTCGGAACGTCGTCGTCCGCTATCTTGCCTGTGACTATGAGCGTACATGTGCTGCTTTTCGCCTCGTATGCCGATGCACTCGGCGCGCGTGCCATCGACGTGCCTCTGGCGCTGCCGTGTACTGTGCGCGAAATGGTTGCGGTGCTGCGCATGATGCCGGGAGGAGCGCTGATTCCGGTGGGGCCGCTCGTCGCCGTGAATCAGGCGTTGGTCACCGCCGGCGAGTCGATTACCGCCGGCGACGAAGTGGCGGTCATTCCACCCGTCGCGGGGGGATAGCAAACGCCATGGGACTCGGACTTGAAGCTGACGCGTCTGTCGGCATAGATGTAGCGAGCGTCGCGCCGTTTGAGTACTCGGCCATTGTCGAGGCGCCTATCGATCTCGCCGCGCTGTCGCGGATGGTGGAGCATCCCGGCATCGGCGCGATCTCGCTCTTTGTGGGCACGGTTCGCAATCATAACGACGGGCGCGAGGTCACCGGCATCGACTACGAGGCGTATCATGCCATGGCCGAGCGCGAGCTGGCGCTAATCACGCGCGAGACGTGCGAGGCGGCGCCAGGCCTTCGCCTGGCGGTTGTGCACAGAGTGGGAACGCTGCTCGTTGGCGACGCTAGCGTCGCAATCGCGGCAGCGCACGCACGACGCGCCCCCGCAATGACGGCCGCGCAACGCGTGATTGAGCAGATCAAGAAGCGTGTTCCAATTTGGAAACGTGAACACTACGCGGATGGCGATCGCCAATGGGTAGATCCCACCCGATGATTGATCGAATTCGTGACCTGTTGAGCGCACTGTGCTAGTCGACCAATTCGGCCGCACGATCGAGTATTTGCGCATCTCGATTACGGATCGATGCAACTTTCGGTGCCAGTACTGCATGCCGCTCGAAGGGCTGCCATGGTTGCCTAAGGACGACATTCTGCGATATGAAGAAATCACAGAAATAGTTCGTCAACTTGCCCCGCTTGGCCTCAAGCGCATTCGCATTACCGGCGGCGAACCCACTATTCGACCGCAACTTGCGCGTTTGATTCGCATGTTGCGTGACGTGTCGGCCGTTGAAGACATCGCACTGTCGACTAACGGCGTGAAGCTGCCGGAGATGGCGCGTGAACTACGCGATGCGGGCCTTGATCGCGTGAATATCAGTGCGGACTCCATGCGCCCCGAGCGCGTGAAGGCGATAGCGCGACGCGACCTGAACTTTGATATCGTACGCGCTGCAACCGCAGCAGAGGACGCGGGGATCGGCCCCATCAAGCTGAATGTGGTCGTCATGCGTGGGATCAACGATGACGAAATCGCCGACTTTGCCGCGCTCACGCACGACCATCCGTGGCATGTCCGGTTCATCGAATTGATGCCGGTGGGTGAGCTGCGCGATTTGACGTTTGATCACGTCGTGCCGACGGCTGAAGTGCTCGATCGCGTCCGGACGCTTGGCGATATCGAGCCGGCGAGCGGACCCGCGCGAGGCAATGGTCCCGCCGTGTACTGGCGCTTTCCAAATGCACTAGGCACGGTGGGTGTGATCACGCCGATGACGCATACATACTGTGAGCGATGCAATCGCGTTCGACTGACTGCCGATGGCCGGCTGCGCACGTGTCTTTTCGGCGATCACGAAGTGCTGCTACGAGATGCGTTGCGTGCGGGTCAGCCGCTCGAGGCACTCTTTCGACAAGCGCTGGCGGATAAACCTAAGGAGCATGAACTGCTCCAGATGCGTGTGGGCGGATTGCGCGCACTGAGTCAGGTGGGCGGATAGTCGAACACATTGCTGGGACCACGTTGCTCGGTCAGGTGCCGCTACCTAAGTTGCGCGGTACACACAGCTTTGCGCGTTCTCGCATCGTCTTTGACACGGACTCTCGTCCAGAGAACTGACATAACATGGTTAATAAGATTACGGTCGTCGGCGCGGGTAACGTTGGCGCTACGACGTCGCAGCGCATCGCAGAGAAGTCCCTTGCTCGCACCGTGGTCATGGTGGACGTCGTCGACGGTGTGCCTCAGGGCAAGGGCCTCGATCAGTGGGAGTCGGCACCGGTCGAAGGATTTGACACCCGCGTGATCGGCACCAACGGCTACGAAGCGACGGCTGGTTCGGACATCGTCGTGATCACGGCCGGCATCGCGCGCAAGCCTGGCATGTCGCGCGACGACTTGCTGAACACGAACGCGGGTATCGTAAAGTCGGTCGCTGAGCAGATCAAGGCGACATCGCCAAACGCGATCGTCATTGTGGTGTCGAATCCGCTCGATGTGATGTGTTATGTGGCGAAGCACGTCACGGGTTTTCCACGCGAGCGCGTGATTGGAATGGCCGGTGTGCTTGATACGGCGCGGTATCGGTCATTCATTGCCGAAGCGCTTGACGTTTCGGTGCGTGATATTCAAGCGATGGTGTTGGGCGGTCACGGGGACACGATGGTTCCGCTCATCTCTTACACCACGGTGAGTGGTATTCCCGTGACGCAGTTGATGCCGCGTCCGCAGCTTGACGCGATCGTGCAGCGCGCGCGCGACGGTGGCGCCGAAATCGTGAAGTATCTCAAAACAGGTTCGGCGTACTACGCGCCGTCATCCGGTGCGGTTGAGATGGTGGAAGCCATCGTTCTCGACCGGAAGCGCATTCTCCCGTGTGCGGCGTGGCTTGAAGGTGAGTACGGACTCTCCGGTTTGTATTTGGGAGTACCGTGCAAGCTTGGACGCGGTGGTTTGGAAAAGATTCTCGAAATCGAACTAACCGCCGACGAACGCGCAGCATTAGAAAAGTCGGCACAAGCGGTTCGGGAACCAATGTCCGTGATTTCTCTCTGATTCTCCAAACGCCGGCGCGCACGTTTCAGTGTTCGCCGTCGTTGTCTTCGACCTTATCCATGTACGGACTCGCGAACTTCTGGCACAGCACGATCGGTAAGAAGATCGTGATGGCTGTGACCGGACTCATCGGCATCGGCTTTGTCATCGGTCACATGACGGGCAACTTGCTGATGTTTAAAGGGCAGGACGCCATGCATCATTATGCGTTGCTCCTGCGTACCAGCATGCCACTGCTGTACTTCGTGCGCACGGTGCTCTTGGCCAGCGTCGTGTTGCACGCCGTCTCAGCATATCAGCTGACAATGCGTTCGCGCGCCGCGCGACCGACCGACGTTGA
>JANXUN010000273.1 GCA_025356185.1 Gemmatimonadaceae bacterium | reverse complement strand
GTGTGTTGCGACCGCCGCGGCCTTGGATGGCGCGTCGTACGCACTGAGACAGTACCCCCAAGTGTACGGCGCGGTACCAGATAGCGGCATCCAATCGATGCGCGTCCACTTGTTCCCGTCGGATTCATTGGCCGGAGCGTTTTGGGCGATGACGTACGATGAATCGGCGTGCCACTCGACGATGTGGTAACGCGTCTTGGTGTCTTGCCGCCAATCAGTACGCGAAATCTGATACGTCGAGCCATAGTCATCGGCAAACGTGCCCACGACAAGCGGTGGCGCGGTGCCGGTCGGCGCGCCGTCGTTTGCGGTCGACGTCGAGTGTTTGGCGCAACCCGACGCCACGAGTGTGAACGCGAGTGCGACGAGAGCTTTTGTCACGCGCATCACCGATCTTCCCGCCGCTCGTGCGACACAAACCCGATACGCTGATTCACCGCAATCCGTTCGGCCGCGCTCATATCCCGCCAGTGCGCAATTTCATCGATCGTTCGACCGCATCCACGACAGCGTCTGTCGATATCGAGGATGCACACTTTGATGCACGGCGATTCGGTTGTCGGCGGAGTCACACGCGATGAGGGCGTCGGTTTATTCACGCGACCGCTGCGTTCGTCGCAAATGCTTTCGGCATGTAGCGCGTCAACACAACGCCGGCCGCCCACCCGAGACACGCACCAACGACGACATCGCTTGCAAAGTGTGCCACCGCGAGTACGCGCGTCACGCCGCACGCGACCGCAAGCGCATACCACAACCACCAGGCGCGGGGGAACAGTCTCGACATGGCCGCTGCACCGCCAAAGGCGACCATGGTGTGACTGCTTGGCATGCCAAGTCCGCCGGTGGACCACGGATGGTCGCTGAACGGACGCCACAGATAGGCGAACGTGTCCATCGGCGGTCGCAACCGACGCACGACCAGCTTGAGTAGCTCGGCGAGTGCGCCGCCCACGGTGGGCGCCAGAAAAATCAGTCCGCCGCGCCATCCCCACCCGTGCGCGCGCGATGACCGATCGCCGCGATCGTGCAGCCAGAACGCGGTAGCGATAAACAACCACGTCGGCAGATATCCGATAAGGCGAAAGAGCCTGCCGAGGTCTTTGTCGTAGATGTCGAGCACGCGCACGTGCTCCCACGCCGCGTGGTCAATCAGGTGCGCCGTGGTGCCAGCGACGGCTGTCAATACTGCAAAGAGCAGCCACTGTTGCGGCGTCTCAAGTGCAAGCAGCGTGGTCGGTTGGGCGGAGGTGCGCGCGGCGTCCATTGCGGCGAAATCAAACCGCATGCAAGGCCTGCACGCCACTGTTATCACGGCCATATTGGGGTATGGAACGGAAGACCCGCCAGCGCGACGCCATTCGCCATGTTTTCGAGGACACGCCTCGTCCGCTTGGGCCCTTTGAGGTGCTCGAGGCAGGGCGTGCGCGCGTGAACGGGTTGGGGATTGCGACCGTGTACCGCGCCATCAACGCGCTCGTCGACACAGGTTGGTTGGTGCCCGTGGAGTTGCCGGGTGAACCACCGCGATACGAACGCGCCGGCGCGGAGCATCATCATCATTTCCGATGCCGCCAGTGCGCGCGTGTGTTTGAGCTTGAGGGGTGCAGCAACGATTTTTCGGCGCTGTCGCCACCCGGATTTCAGTTGGAAGCGCATGAAGTGGTGCTGTACGGACGATGCGCAGTGTGCGCGACGGCCGCGTGATGCGCATGAGTTGCACGTGGCGCCCGATGCGCGCGACTACAGCGCGTTGCGTGACGCTGTCGCTGTCGCTGTGCGCCGTGATGCTTGCGTCCTGTTCGGGGAATGCGCAAATGCACGGCGTGATGGTTGAGCCGCCCAAAGATGTCGGCTCGTTTTCGTTTGTCATGCCGACGGGAGCGCGAGTTGTCGCTCCGCAAGTTGGCGCGCCGACCGTGTTGTTTTTTGGCTATACACATTGTCCCGATGTGTGCCCGACGACGTTGTCAGACTGGCGTCGCGCGAAGGACAAGCTTGGCGCCGCAGCAGCGAGCGTGCAGTTCGTATTCGTGTCGGTCGATCCGGAGCGCGATACACCGGTCGTGTCGGATGCGTACGCGAAGCAGTTTGATAAGACGTTTCTTGGGGTGACCGGTGATTCGGCGACGACGTCGCGTATCATGACGGCGTTTGGTGTGTCCGCAGCCCACGAGGCCATCACTGACGCAACGCACTACGGCGTGGCGCACTCGGCGCAAGCGTTCCTTATTGATGCGAAGGGTCGCGTGATTGCGATGTACCCCGTCGGTATTGGGTGGGACGCATTGGCGGCCGATCTCAAATCGATTTTGTAATGGGCGCGCGACCGTGGCATCGTGTTTCGCGTTTTGCATTCGGCCGAGTTGTGTTGTGCGGCGTTGCGCTGGTGTGCGCAGCGTGCAGCGACCACGGCGCGAGTGCGACGCACTCGTTGATTGCGAGCGACGCATGGGCGCGCGCCGCTGATTCGGGTGCGACGGGCGGCGCGTACGTGACATTGAAAAATGCGGACAGCGTCTCGCTCACCATTACGGGCGTGTCGTCGGACGTGTCGCCGTCGGCTTCGATTCACGAGACGATGGACATGGAAGGCATGTCGCACATGATGGCGCGACCGTCGATTACCATTGAACGAGATAGCACATTGCGCATGACGGCGGGTGGCTTGCACGTGATGTTGCACGACCTGTCGCGCAGGTTACGTACAGGTGATTCGTTGACGTTGCGCTTCACAGTGTCTCGGAGCGGTGGGCAGTTTGATTCGACCGCAGACGGCGCGAACATGCGCGTGGTTCCGGTTGTTGTGCACGTGCGGACACCGTGATGGTGCCGTTGACGAGCGCTGAGTCTTTTCTTTTTTCGCTTCTTCCGTGATGCGGGAAGTCGGAGTGCCGGTGATGCGGTCGATGGACGACGTGTTGGACGAGGAGTTGCAGGCGCTGCAAGCGGCGGGACTGCGACGCACGTTGCGTGCGGTGCAGCAGCGGCAATCAGGCACGGTGCTCATTCACGGCGAGCGCATCGCGGATTTTGCGTCGAATGATTACTTGGGGCTTGCGACCGATGCGCGGGTGGCGCGTGCAGCGTCGGCCGTGTTGCAAGCCGAAGGCACTGGCGCTGGCGCTGCGCGATTGATTTCAGGCAACTATCCGATTCATGAGACGCTGGAGCGCGCACTCGCGCGATTTAAGCACTGCGAACACGCGTTGCTGTTTCCGTCGGGCTATATGGTGAATGTCGGCGTGATTCCCGCGCTCGTTGGCGTCGGTGACGTGGTGTATTCCGACGCACTCAATCACGCGTCGCTCATCGACGGTTGTCGTCTGTCACGCGCGACGGTGAGGGTGTTTCCGCACTGTGATGTGAATGCGCTATCTCAGATGCTTGAAGCAGACAATGGTCGCTTTCGGCGTGCGCTCATCGTGGTCGAAGGAATGTTCTCGATGGATGGCGACGTATTTCCGCTCGACCGACTCGTTGACGTTGCCGAACATTTTGGTGCGTGGACGTACGTTGACGACGCGCACGGCACCGGCGTGCTCGGAGAGGGAGGAGCGGGAGCCGTGGTGCAATTTGGCGTCTCGCAACGCGTCGATGTTGTCGTGGGCACGCTCGGGAAGGCGCTGGGCACTGCGGGGGCGTGGGTGGCTGGATCGCAAACGCTTATTGAGTTTTTGACAAGTTGCGCACGTTCCTTTGTGTTCACGACGGCGACGCCGCCGGCGATGGCTGCTGCGTCGTTAGAAGCCTTGCGACTCTCGCACATTGAATCGTGGCGTCGTGTTGCGGTGCGAGCACGCGCGCGGCGACTGCGCGATCGGTTGCGGGCGGCCGGACGTGAAGCGGGCGGCGCGGATGATGCGCACATCGTGCCAGTGTTGATTGGCGATCCAAATCGCACGATGGCGGTCGTGGCAGAGCTGCGCCGACGCGGATTTTTAGTGGGCGGCGTGCGCCCGCCGACGGTGCCACCGGGAACCTCGCGGCTGCGCATTTCGTTGTCGGCAGTGCATCCACCGGAGTTGGTTGATTCGTTGGCGGCAAACTTATTGGACGTATTGAGGTAGAGACGGGAGAAGGGAGACGGGAGAAGGGAGACGACCCGCGGGAGACGGGAGACGGGAGACGGGAGACGGGAGACGGGAGACGGGAGACGGGAGACGGGAGACGGGAGCTTTCC
>JANXUN010000258.1 GCA_025356185.1 Gemmatimonadaceae bacterium | reverse complement strand
ATGCCCAAGGAAGCCAAGAGCGACAGCGGTTTCCGCTTGACGCGCAGTTCAATGGGTTCATTGACGATCGCGGAGGGCAGGGCTTCGCTGAACTGTCTGGCGCACTGCTCGGAGGCAGTGCACGCGCACGGGCGTTCGTGCAGCGCTTTGACTACGAATATCGACAGTCACGCGAACTGCTGCCGATTCACGGTTCTGCTGACTCCGTGCGTCAGCATGAGCGACAAGAGCGCTATTTGTTGGCGTACTCGCGCGCCGTTGGTGCACATACCGTCGACATTGGCTTTCAGCGATCGGAGCGTGCACTCGTCGCGCCGACGAAAGTCGACGGGGATAGTGCGCGCGACCATGTGACCGAAGTGTATGCGCGTGACCAGTGGACGCTTGGCACGATGCTGGTGACCGCTGGTGCGCGCCACACCACGAGTGCATTGTGGGGCGAATCAACCAACCCGTCGGTGGGAGCGTCATGGCAGACCACGCCATCGGTGCGGTTGCGCGCGAACGTCGCGAGAGGGTTTCGCGCGCCGAGCTTTAAAGAGATTCGCTACACGTTTTTTAATCCCGCGGGCGGATATGTGTTGATTGGCAATGCAACGCTGAAGCCCGAGTCGTCGGTGAGTAGCACGATCGGCGCGTCGTGGGCGCCGTCACGCGAGTTAGCGGTTGACGTCGAAGCGTTTCGCAATGATGTAGACGGCTTGATTGACTGGCACTTTCAAGGCAACAACGCCGCCGGCTATCAGTTGTATGCGAACGTGAATGTGGCACGTGCTCGTACGCAGGGCTTCGACGCGACCGTGCGTTCGCGATGGCATTCCGCCGATTTGTCAGTCAGCTACGAATATTTGCATGCGCGTGATTTAGGGACGAGCCTGCCGTTGAGCCGGCGGGCGGCACATACGGCGCGCGTGGCGCTGCAGCGAACGTGGGCGGTGCGCAACGGGCTCACTGCGGATGCATCTGCGCGCTACACGGGGCGAGCCCCGTTGATTGGCATTCCCAGCGGAGCGCCGATCGTGGGCGAGTTTTCGACCGCATCGGGGATTATCGGACAGCAGGGCGAGCTGCTGTCGATCGACGCACAGTTGCGTTTACTGGTTACGAGCGCGAGCGAGTTGTCCGCGGGCGTGAACAATGCGCTGAATCAACAGCCGGCGCTGTGGACTCCCGCGTTCGCGCGACAGGTGTACGTGGGGCTGCGGGTGCATTGGGCGAACTAGGTTAAGCGGGGCGATCTTGACGGACCGGAGTTGGTAGCAGATTGTCAATGATGCGGTTCGCAATAGAGACCTCCCCCCTCATTAGTAACGTTCGCGGAAAAGAGCGCGCGGTTCTTTCGTGGGCATACGTCGTCATTGTGTTGATCGCGTGCGTGGTCGTATCGCTGTGCGCGACTTCGCTGCGAGCGCAAACGATCCGTGGCGCTGTCGTAATGCCTGACGGGGTTACGCCGGCAGCCGCGGTCATAGTGATCATCGAGGACGCATTGGGCACAGTGGCGGCGCGCGAACTCACCGACATCCGCGGAAACTTTTCAGCGGTGGTGACCAACGCTGGCACCTTCAGAGTACGCGCGTTGCGCGTGGGCTTTCAGCCAACCGTGTCATCACCAACGGAGCTGGCGGCGGACGCCACGGCTACCGTTCGCCTGGTGCTGGAGGCCGTTGCGGTGAGTTTGCCGTCGATCCGAGTGCGTGGCCAGGACATCTGTCGGGGGCAGTCGGCCGATGGTGCCGTAGTTGCCGCCGTATGGGAAGAAGCACGCAAGGCGTTGCTGTCGTCATCGATGACATCGGCCGCCACACCGCTGGTCGCAGAGTGGGTGGAGTACGAACGCATGCTCGATGCGAGCGCCCGATTTGTTCGTGCGCAACGCGTGAAATCGACTGTGGCTGCGACCTCACACGCGTTTCACAGCGTTCCGTGGCAGCAGCTTGCCGAACAAGGCTACGTCATAGATACCGTTGACGGCAGCGTATTTCACGCACCTGATGCCGACGTGTTGCTGTCCGACTCGTTTGCTGCACTGCATTGTTTCCACGTGGAGCCGCCCAATGACGCGCATCGCAACGACATTGGCGTGGGCTTTCGACCTGCGCGCGAACGTCACGCGTACAGCGACATCGAAGGCACGTTTTGGATCGACCGCGGGAGCAGCGAACTGCGCACGCTCGAGTTTCACTACACGAATCTTCCAGCGATTGCTGAGCGCGCGCAGCCGGGTGGGGAAGTGGAGTTCTTGCGGTTGCCGTCGGGCTCGTGGTTGGTGCGCCGCTGGAGTATCCGCATGCCACAACTCTCGAACACTGCACCGACGACGCGAAGCGGACGAGCTGTGACGGTGTTGTCGTCGTCGATGAG
>JANXUN010000250.1 GCA_025356185.1 Gemmatimonadaceae bacterium | reverse complement strand
CCGCGGTTCACTCAGCGCGATGCAAACCCGCGAATTCGCAGTAAATTTGTTGAATGTCCCCACATACTTTCCGCATTCGCGCCGTTGCCGCCGGCCTAGTCACGGCCGCGCCATTTGTCGTTAACGCGCAGCCGACGCGGTTTCGCGTTGAAGAAACGACGATCGACCAGGTGCAGGCCGCGTTTAAAGCGCACACGCTGACCTGTCATTCGCTCGTGCAGCAGTATCTCGATCGTATTGCCGCATACGACAAAAAGGGCCCCGCGATCAACGCGTTGATCGTCGTGAATCCGAACGCGATTGCGACCGCTGATTCGCTCGACAAGCGCTACGCAAAGGAAGGCATTGTCGGCCCGCTGCACTGCATTCCAATGATCGTGAAAGACAACTTTGAAACCGCGGACATGCAGACTACGGCAGGTTCGTTGGCGCTCGAAGGGTGGCGTCCTGCGCAAGACGCCACGATGGTGCGAAAAATTCGCGCGGCGGGCGCCATTGTGTTGGCGAAATCGAATCTCGCCGAGTGGGCGTTCACGCCGTACGAAACCGTGAGCTCGATACTGCCGGGGTACACGCACAATCCGTATGCGCTTGATCGCGTGACCGCTGGATCGAGCGGCGGCACGGCTGCCGCAGTCGCGTCCAACTTTGGCGAAGTCGGATTGGGGAGCGATACAGGCAATTCCATTCGCGGCCCGTCGGCGCATCAAGCGCTCGTTGGCATTCGCTCCACCATGGGGCTCACGTCACGCGCTGGTGTGGTTCCGCTCAACGCAGTCGCCGACATCGCAGGTCCGATGGCGCGCACGGTGAGTGATGCGGCGACGGTGTTTAACGTGGTTGTTGGTAGCGATCCTGCTGATACCGTCACTGCCCCCGCAGACAGCAAACGTGAAGCTGACTATCGCGTGTTTCTCAAGCGTGGCGCGCTAACGGGTGCTCGTATTGGAATTCTGCGTCAAGCGTACGAGCGTCCTACGCTTGATACTGCAGTCAACGCGACGTTCATGCGCGCGATTGCCGCACTGCGCGCCGCCGGCGCGACCATCATCGACACCGCACGCGTCGACTCGCTCGATGTGATTCAGCGTCGACAGCAGGGCGGATGCAATCGATTCAAAGCCGATCTCGAACGTTACTTCGCCGCACGCGGACAAAACGCGCCCGTGAAAACGGTCGACGAGATTCTCCGCAGTCGTAAATTCCATCCGACTGTCGAACAGAATCTGCGCAATGCCGCGATGGCCACCGAACTGCCCGAGGTTAACGCGGGTTGCCAGAGTCGCGAAAAGGTGCGCGCCGCACTGCGTGTCGCTGTCGTGCAAATGATGGACGACCTCAAACTCGACGCGCTCGTGTATCCCACGTGGAGCAATCCGCCGCGGCTCATCGGCGATCTCAACACGCCACACGGTGACAACAGCCAACTGTTTTCACCGTCGACGGGTTTTCCCGCAATCACGGTGCCCATGGGATACACCGTGAACAACACGCTGCCTGCGGGTATGACCTTCTTTGGACGTCCGTGGAGCGAAGGCAAACTGCTGGGGCTCGCGTTCGACTTTGAACAACACACCAAACATCGTCGCGCCCCGTCGACTGTTCCCGCGCTGCGCGGTACTCACTAGCAGTTCGCTTCACGTTAACAGTTTTTTGTCTTCAGTCTTTCATCTCCCGTCTTTCATCTCCGGTCTCTGTCTCCTGCAGTTCGTCTCCATTCTCCCGTCTCCCGTCTCGAAGAATGCCCCACGTAGCGGTACTCGGCACCGGCCTCCTCGGCGCTGCATTCGTTGAAGGACTGCTCTCGCGTGGCGGTACCACCGTCACTGTATGGAATCGTTCGCGCGACAAAGCCGACGCACTCACCGCATTCGGCGCGACCGTGGCGGACACTCCTGCAGATGCAGTTCGCGGCGCGTCACGCGTGCATCTTGTACTGCTCGATGACGATACCGTCGACAGCACTGTCGCCGCGATGCGCGAGGGTTTGAGCGAGAACACCGTCATAGTCGATCACACCACCACGCAACCTGCGCGCACGGCAGCACGCGCGGCCGCGCTCGATGCGGCCGGCCTCAACTATCTCCACGCGCCGGTCATGATGGGTCCGCCAGCCGCGAGAACCGCAAAAGGGATGATGTTGGTCGCGGGACCCACCGAGCGCGTCGCGCGCGTACACGACGCATTGAGTGCGATGACCGGTGAGCTGTGGCACGTCGGCGAACGCGCCGACTTGGCGAGCGTCTACAAACTCGTCGGCAACGCACTCGTACTCGGCGTGGTCGGGATCGCGAGCGAAATCATGCAACTGGTTGACAGCGCGCACGTACCGCGCAGTGGCGCCATCGAGATGCTCGCGCGCACGAATCCATCTGGCGCGATTGCGTTTCGCGCGCCGATGATGCGCGACAACGACTTTCCAACCAATTTTGCCTTAGATGTCGCGCGAAAGGATCTGCGACTGATGCTGGAAACCGCCGAAGCGCAACCGGTTCCGATGCTACGTGCGCTTGCCTCACGCATGGATGCGCTTATTGCCGACGGAGTCGGCGCCCAAGACTTTGCAGTCTTGGGGAGACTGGAGAAGGGAGACGGGAGACGGGAGACTTAACGCGGGAGACGGGAGACGGGAGACGAAAGACGAAAGACGAAAGACGGGAGACGAAAGACGCATCCGTCTCCGGTCCTTCGTCTCTCGTCTCGATTCTCCCGTCTCCTGCAGGAAGTCTCCCGTCTCCCGTCTCCAGTCTTAGGACGAGTAATACGCGGCGTTCTCCTCGACGTACCCCGCCGTCAAATCACATCCGAACACGCGGGCAAAACCTTGCCCAACGCCGAGTGACACCGCGATATCCACGACGTCGCGAGACAGTGTCTCGCGGACGATCGCATCGTCGAACGACAACCGTTCGCCGCGCGCGACAACCGGAAATCCGTTAATCGACGCGCCAGTCGTTGTCGGAACAATCGTACAGTCAAAGCACTTGCCAATGGCCATCAGCAGCCGGCCGACGTTCGGATCGGCGCCGTGCACCATCGTCTTCACTAGTGGCGAGTTCACAATCGACTTCGCCACGACGTGCGCTTCGTGATCGCTCAGTGCACCGTCGACGGTCACACGAATCATGTGCTTGGCACCTTCACCATCGCGCGCAAGAATCTCCGTCATCCTGATGCATCCGTCGCGTAAAACCGCAAAGAATTGCGTTTCATCAACATCGCCCGCTAAACCGTTTGCCATCATCACGCACGTATCCGACGTACTCGTGTCGGTGTCCACCGATAGTGAATTGAATGACGGTGCGACAGCGGCGCGCAACATTCGATCCAGCGTCGGCGCATCAAACGCCGCATCGGTAAAGATGTACGAGAGCATGGTCGCCATGTTCGGCTCAATCATCCCCGAACCTTTCGCGACCCACGTGATCGTCGCGTCACCCACCGCAGCAGAGATCGCCTTGGGGTAAGTGTCGGTGGTCATGATCCCCTCGGCGCCCACCATCGGATCACCCTGCAACTCGCCCGACATGCCGACCACACCAGTTACGATTTTTTCAATGGGTAGTGGTACGCCAATCACACCGGTGGAACTCACTAAAACCCGATTGGGAGACGTGCCCAATTCACTCGCTGCCGCGGACGCCATACGGCGCGCATTCTCGAGACCGGGCAAGCCAGTCGCGACGTTGCTGACTTTGGAGTTCGCGATAATGGCGCGCAGCACACCGCCGCGCATCGTTTCTCGCCCCAGTATGACCGGCGCGCCGGGGAAATGATTGCGCGTAAACACAGCCGCCGCGGCCGCGTCGACATCGCTCGCAAACAGCGTGAGGTCGCGTGCGCTCGGCTTAAGTCCGACGTTCCGGCTCGCGCAGCGAAAGCCGCGGGGAAATACCGGCGTGGAGTGAAAAAAAACGCTTCCTGAATTCATCGGGGTAAACTGAGTAGCCCGCGCCCCTGCCGCCAGCGCCTTTGGCTTGATAGCTCGCCGCTCCAATTTTTAGGTACCGGCCCGCTAGATTCATCATATGCTTACCTTACCCCGCCGCCCGCTGTCCGCGTGGCCCACAATGGTTCTGGCGTGTGTTTTGCCAGTCGCGCTGTCAGCGCAAACACCAACGACGCCCGCCCGTCCGCTGTCCGTCGCTGACACGTCGATCTTCGCACCTCTCGCGTTGCCGACCGCGAACGAGCAGCGTGCCGGCAGCGGTGCGCCCGGATCGCGCTACTGGCAGAACCGCGCAGACTACACGCTTTCCGCCACGCTCGATACAGCGTCGAAAAAGGTGAGCGGCGAAATGACGCTCAAATACACCAACCATTCGCCGGATACGCTGCGATTCATTTGGCTGCAAACCGAGCAGAATGCATTCAAAGACAAGTCGCTGAACTCGTACATCTTTCCGCAGGATTCGCGCTTTGGCGCACGCGGATTTGAAGGTGGCTACACGTTTACAAAGCTGGACCAACTCGTTGGCACGCCCGGTGCCGCAGCGAAACGAGTCGCTCTCGTGAAGCGTCCGAACGAAACCGTCATGAAGGTGGACCTGGCAGAGCCGTTGGCGCCTGGTAAGACCGCTACCATTGAGATGGCCTGGAGCTTTCCAGTTCCCGAGCACGGTGCCGATCGCATGGGCCGTGACGGCGCGCTTTATGAAATTGCGCAGTGGTATCCGCGGCTTGTCGTGTACGACGATGTGCGGGGATGGAACATGGAGCCGTATTTAGGTCAAGGTGAATTTTATCTCGACTACGGCGACTACAATCTCTCAATCACCGTACCCGCGGGCTATATCGTCGCCGCGACCGGCGCGCTCACGAACATGGCGCAGGTGCTGACACCAACCACGATCGCGCGCCACGCCATCGCCGCAAAGTCTGACACGGTAGTTCGTTTAATCACCAACGAAGAGTTGGTGAGCGGCGCCGCGCGTCCAAAAACGACCGGTATGCTGACGTGGAAGTTCGCGTCGAAGAACGTGCGCGACGCAGTGTGGGCCGCGAGCCCTGCGTTCCAATGGGATGCGTCGAGCTACAAGGGCGCGATGGCGTATGCCTACTACCGCAACAGCGCAGTCGACAACTGGAAAGATGCGGCCGATCAGTCGCGCATGTCGATCATGGAATACACCGAGCGGTGGTTCCCGTATCCGTGGCCGCACATTTCGGCGGTTGAAGGGCCGATTAGCGGGATGGAATATCCGATGATCGCGATGGAAAACAAAAGTGACGACAAATACGATCTGTACAACGTCGTCACGCACGAAATCGGACACATGTGGTTTCCGATGATCGTTGGCAGCAACGAACGCGTTTACATGTGGCAAGACGAGGGCTTTAACACCTTCATCAACACGTTTTCCGAAGCGCGCCGTTATCCCGAAAAGGGCGATCAGATGGCGCGTGCCGCCGAAGAACGCCGCGGTATCGAAGAGGCGATGAAGGCGGGGGTCGATAAGCCGGTCAACATCGGACCAGATCGAATCAATCCGCGCCTGCTCGGTGAAGCGCAGTACACCAAGCCCAGCGTCGGGCTTCAGCTGCTGCGACAGGAAATTATGGGGCCAGAGGCGTTTGATGACGCATTTCGCACGTACATCAAACGTTGGGCGTTCAAACATCCAACGCCCACCGACTTTTTCCGCACTATGGAAGATGTTGGTGGACGTCGACTCGACTGGTTTTGGCGCGAGTGGTTTGTCGAGAATTCACGCTTTGACCAGAGCGTCGATACCGTGATCACGCGCACCGTCGGCGACACGAGCAAGGTGCTCATCGCGTTTGGAAATCGGGAGCGCGGCGTCCTCCCCATTCGGGCGCGCCTGACATTTTCCGATGGCACGAGCGAAGACTATAATTATCCGGCCGAGGTGTGGAGCACTAACAGTCGGCAGTATATTCGACAGTATGCGTTCACCAAAAAGTCGCTTGTACGAGTCGAGCTTGATCCCGATCATCGATTGATTGACGTCGATCGCGGCAACAACACGTGGGGCACGCCGCCAACGCGGCCGTAGGTCAATCCGTAGGTGAACGTGTAGTGTAGGGCACGGTTAGCGATCAACGTAGGTCGCTGAGGTGATCGGTCGCGACTCGCGACAGTAGGAATGGCACCGATGCCGATCAACAAGACGGGCGCAGCTGCGCTGCGCCCGGTTTTGGACGAGCAGTTTGCGTCTGAGCAGCAGGCGCACTCACACATGTTGGAAGCGATGGGCCGACTCGCTGGCAGCGTCGCGCACGATTTTAACAACGTGCTCACCGCGATCATCGGCTTCAGCGAGTTGCTGCTGCTGGAGTTGCCCAGCGACTCGGAGTCGCGTCGCGACGCGCTGCAAATAAAAACGGCGGCGGATCGCGCCTCGCTACTGACCAAGCAGCTGCTGGCGTTTAGCAGGCGACAAATCATGTGCCCGATACTCGTCGACCTGAACGCGCTCATCGTCGACGCCGAACCGCTCTTGCGGCGCGCGGTCGATTCGCGCGTGCACATTCGCACGGTGTTGGAAGTGCCGTTGCCGGACGTGTACGCCGACCCGTCGCAACTGGAGCAGGTCTTACTCAACTTGGTGGTAAACGCGGGTGACGCGATGCCCGACGGCGGCGTTGTCACCATTGAAACTGGAGTCGTCACCGCCGGCGAATCGTATACGGCACGCGTCGAGGGAATGCCGCCTGGTCAATACATTTGCGTGAGTGTATCCGATACCGGCCAAGGCATGGATTGTGAAATGCGTAATCGCATCTTTGAGCCGTATTTTACCACAAAGGCTAGCGGTGTCGGCCTGGGACTCAGCACCGTGTACGGTGTCGTGCGCCAAAGTGACGGACATGTGTGGCTGAACAGCGAGCGAGGAGTGGGCACGACATTCAAAGTGTTTCTGCCCGCTGCGACGCGCTCGACAATTACCGCCTCACCGTGTGTCGCGTTACCTGACGGCGGGACCGAAACGATTCTCATTGTTGAAGACGAAACGGCAGTGCGCGACGTCGCACGCACCATGCTGCAGCGGCGAGGCTATACGGTGCTCGTGGCGGCCGACGGTGAGCAAGCCGTGCGCGCATCCGCGCAGTTTGCCGATCGCATTGATCTTCTGCTCACAGATGTCGTGTTGCCGCACACGAACGGTCGCGTGGTCGCGGAACAAGTTCGTGCTGCGCGTCCCGACATCAGCGTGCTGTATATGTCTGGCTACTCGGCTGACACGGTCCTAAGCCAAGGCTTCGTGGCTGAAGGCGTTCAGCTGCTCGAGAAGCCATTTACCGAAAGCACACTGCTGTCGAGAGTTCGTAAACTGCTCGATGCGCGCGCCGCCGCGCCAATCCACGAGTCGTAGCCACCAGAAAGATTGGTCACGTCATGTCGACCTAACCGCTTTAGCAAACTGCTCGCGACCGCCGACCGAGTTCCGCCCTGACATTGCAACACCAGTGGGCCGGTGGGCAGGTCGTTCAACCGTGATGCAAGTGCGCCGAGCGGTACATGCAGCGCACCGTCGATGTGACCCGCACTCCACTCGCTCTCACCGCGTACGTCGACAATCGTGTGCGCGGTGGACGGCAATGCGGCGACAGTTGAGGCATCCGCTTGCGCGACGCTCGCAGTGGTGCGCCCTGACGCGCGCCACGCAGCGATGGCTTCATCGACTTGCAGCCAACCGTCAACCTGATCGAGACCGATCATCGCAAGTTCGTGCGCTGCAGCGGTCGCATCGGCTGCAGTTACGGCGAGGAGGACAACGTGCGACGTAATGGGCACGATGGAACCCGCCCACGTCGTGAAGGATTTGCCAAATGGAAGCGACAGCGATGACGGAATGTGCGCCGCGGCAAACGCGTTCGCGCG
This sequence comes from Gemmatimonadaceae bacterium, assembly GCA_025356185.1. Lineage (GTDB taxonomy): Bacteria > Gemmatimonadota > Gemmatimonadetes > Gemmatimonadales > Gemmatimonadaceae > Gemmatimonas. The sequence goes on along the minus strand of JANXUN010000250.1, from coordinate 1,004 downwards.
TCGGACGTCAATGAGCCATACGTCCGGCGCAACATCGATGGTCGCTCCTGCTCGCAGCTGCTTTGGCATCGGCATGTGGCCCAATGCGACGGGCCCGTCACGATTCATACGCTTCATGTCGGCGAAGTAGCGCGGCGGTTCGGGCTGTCCGTCCAAGACCGCAGCAACAAACAACGCTTCGTTGTCTTCACTCACGCCCCAATTCGACAACTTTTCGTAGCCCACCGTACTCGATGGCACGGCGCCCAACGCTTTGCCGCACGCAGAGCCTGCACCATGGCCTGGCCACAGCTGCAAATGGTCTGGGAGTGCGTGAAAACGTTTGAGCGACTGAAAGAGCTGATGCGCGGCGTCGTCCATCGTATTGGCGACTCCGGCGGCTCGCTCCAGCAAATCCGGACGCCCAACGTCGCCGACAAACACAAAATCGCCCGTGACGATGCCCATCGGGCCAGCCGAGCGCGGCGTGTCTTCGACAATGAACGACAGATGCTCAGGCGTGTGACCAGGCGTATGTATCACGATGAGCGTCACGTTGCCCACGCGAATCACATCACCGTCGCGCACTAACCTCGCGTTTGCCGCCTGAGCAAAACGGTACTGCCATGCCTCGCCGCCCTCGGCCGACAGATACAACTGGGCGCCACTGACGGCCGCCAGCTCGCGCGAACCCGACACGAAGTCGGCGTGGATGTGTGTTTCGGTGACGTGAGTAACGCGCAACCCTTCTTCGGCGGCGACCTCGAGATACTGCGCCACGTCGCGATTGGCGTCGATGACCACGGCATCCCCGGTCATCTGGCAGCCAATGAGGTAGCTGGCCTGCGCCAGCGGCTGGTGGTAGAACTGGCGGAAGAACATGCGTCCAATATATCCGGCGTTGCACTCGGCACGGTGACCGATGCCCTCACGCGGGTTCGGTCGTCTGTATCCAGATGAGTCCCAGCACAGTCGCGGCCCTCGCCCCCGTCCACACGATTCCCGGACGCAGCCTCGCGCGCAAG
>JANXUN010000211.1 GCA_025356185.1 Gemmatimonadaceae bacterium | reverse complement strand
CAAAACTCCAATCGCCCAGCCAAATCCACGACTCGGCTGCGTGGTGCGACGATTGATACAGCTTGGACAACGTCATCCCGCCCGGTGCGAGCGCTTCGCACATTTGCCGTTCGCTGCGTGACAACCCGCTCTCGACGTCCGGATATTCTTCCAACATCCGGCGCAGCGCTGCGGCTAAGTGCGGCAGCCGTGCGTCACCGTCTGCGGAAAAATGTCGCTGCGAAATCTCGCGATCGAGTTGCTGCACGACCGCATGCAGCGCATCGGGTGTGGCATCGGTGAACGCGTTCCACGCGCGCAGTCCTGCCTGCAAATCACGTTCACCAATGACGCGTCGCGCCTCATACAGCGGCACAAATCTCCCGGGCGACAACGACCCCAACATCACGTCAGCCGGTGCAATTTCGATGCGGGGACGCGAGTGCGCATCACGTCGCGCAAAAAACGCGAGCACCTGCGCGAGTTGCAGCTGATCGTACAGATCGGGCTCAAACCACAACACCACCCCATCGTTCGCGGTCAGCCCGTCCATTCGTGCATCGCGCGACGCGAAATCTTCACGCACATCCTCTTCGGAGCGCACGACGCCGTCGGCCAGAAACGCTGCGCGCGTCGAGCCATATGCGACCGCATCCACATCGGACGGTACCGGTCCATCGTGCAACACATCGCGCCACGCCAACACATCCCCAGGCAGCCCGGAACGGGCCAGCCCTTGTGCCGCCGAATCGCCGTTGGTGATGTGCAGTCTGAGCATGCAACTCCAAAGTCTCGATCATCAAAATCGCGCACAGCTGCCGCGCCGCCGCACAAAAGATATGTTGCGCTGGTCAAAGCTCCGCACCGTCAATCGGGAGCGCCAGTCGCGCGCTTCGACTCACCATTTACGCCTCCGCGATGCGTGACGATCACATGGCCAGCGTACCATCCGGGCACTCGGCGCCGTCCACGATGACGGTGTCGGCAACGATGGCCACGCCGCTCATTAGTGAGGCAGTGCAAGACGAGCCCCGCCCCGAAGCACTGCTCGACACCGCGCAGGGGATGTGGGCCGTCATTTTCGCCGGCGGCATCGGGTCGCGCTTTTGGCCGCTTAGCACAGCGCAGCGCCCAAAGCAGGTGCTCGCCCTTGTGAACGAACGCCCGCTCATCGCTGATACGCTGATGCGCCTCGCGCCGATGGTGCCGAGCGAACGGGTGTTGGTCGTGACCAGCGCCGACATCGTTGAGGTGCTGCAGGACGTCATTCCCGAAGTCCCGCGCGCCAACATGTTAGTCGAGCCGCGTCCGTTGGGGACGGCGGCGGCGCTCGCATGGGGCGCCGCCGAAGTCGCGCGTCGCGCCGGACCTGATACGGTGTTCTGCGCTCTGCACGCCGATTTATCGGTGGCGTTTCCCGATGAATTTCAACGCACCGTGCGTCGCGCCGCATCGCTCGCTGCGGCACAATCGGTGTTGGTGGCGATCGGTGCCAAACCAACACGATGTGAGACGGGCTTTGGCTATCTGCTTCCGGGAACGCTCCTCGATGCGTTGCAATCCATCGCCGACGGCGGCGCGTCTCGCGTCGAGTACTTTGTCGAAAAACCAAACGCCGATGTCGCCGAGACGCTTATTGAACGCGGAGCGCTGTGGAACAGCGGCATTTTTGTGTGGCGCGCGAAGGTGGTGCTGCACGAACTCGAACAACACACGCGTGAACTCTCGCATGCACTGCCGCTTCTCGCGGCCGGCGAGCTGGGTGAATTCGCGTCGGCAGTGACATCTATCTCAATAGACCGCGGACTGCTTGAGCGCAGCAAACATGTCGTCGTGTTGCCTGCCGAATTCGGATGGGACGATGTCGGCACGTGGGCTGCGTTGCGACGTGTGCGTGATCTCGACGACACCGGCAACGGCGTGATGGGCGATGTGCACTGCGTCGACGCATCGGGCAATGTGTTGCACGCCGACGGTCCGTGCATCGTTGTCTACGGCATTTCAGGAATGCTCGTCGTCTCGCTCAACGGACTCACGTTTGTCACGTCGCTTGAGCGCGCGACGGAGTTGGGGCCGTTGCTCAATGCGTTGCCGGGGAGTGTGCGGGCGGGGCCAGGAAAGCGTTAGCAGTTACTCGCCGCGAAACACCGGCACGCGTTTCTCCTTGAACGCCGCCAACGCTTCACGCACATCCGCGCTTGCAAAACACGACTTGATATGCGTGAGCTCTTCGCGCAACTGCGCGTCGAGCGTTGTACTCGCGCTGTTAATCATCAATCGCTTGGTTAACGCCAGCGCCATTGGCGGTCCCGCGGCGAGTCGCGACGCGTACCGTTGCACGCTCTCCGCGAATACGTCCGGTGCGTACACCGCGGCCGCGAGTCCAATGCGCTCCGCTTCATCCGCCAACACATCGCGACCGGTCAGCACGATCTCCATGGCGCGTGCATGTCCAATCAGTCGTGGCAACGTCCACGTGACCCCGGCATCCGGGGATAGCCCGCGGCGCACGTAGCCGGCGGTGCACTTGGCGTCCGATTGAACGAGCCGAATATCGCAGGCAAGCGCGAGTCCAAATCCGGCACCTGCGGCGGCACCGTTCACGGCGGCGATGACGGGCTTTTCGCACGACATGATGCTCAACACCCAGCGACCGACCCAATAGTACGGATCCAATCGTTCTACGCGCGGTCCGCTATTGATCGGGACTGGCTCCGAGAGATCCAAACCCGCGCAAAACCCGCGCCCGCTTCCGGTTATAACGATTGCGCGCACCGCGTCATCGGTCGCGGCGTCCTGCATCGCGCGCGGCAAGGCCTCGGCGAGTGCCGGATTCACGGCGTTCAGACGATCGGGCCGATTGAGCGTGAGGGTGCGCACACCATCGGCCGATGTTGCGGTAAGCAGAGGAAGCGAGTCGGTCACAAGATCACACAAGAGTGGAGAGGGGCGTCGGTGGACCAACGTTAGTACACGATCGTGAGTTGCGTGCAATCACGAATGCACTTGCGTTCCCCCACTACCGCCAAGCCCCTGCCCCTTGCTAGATCACACCTCCCACCTTGGTGCTACCTCTAATAGGTAGTGCGCACCCGATCAGCCGACTTCGGTCGGTATCTCCTCGTTTGGCTACCATGTCTCCCCGATCTGGCGCTGCTGTCAAAATCGTAGAAGAACCGTCGGCAACGGCGAGCGGTCCTTTGGCTGCCGCAGACGCGCTTGCGCGAACGTCCGCCGAAACCTGCCGCCAGCATGAGCGGCTTGCGCGTCTCAACGACTTGGGCGTATCGAACTCCGAACTCGCCGCGGCGCATGCGATGGTCGACACGATCGACTTGGCGTTGGCTGAGTGCGTCCGGGACTACGAGAAGTGCTGCGCGAAGCTCCCAGTGTCCGATGACGCCGACATCAAGCAGCGTGCGAACGCGCTCTGGCTCGCCGCTCGCGAATATCTCAAGCGTCACTCGATCGCCGAAAAGGCATCGCACCAGCTCGTACAGCACGACGCCGAGAAGTTTGGCGTGATCAAGTTTGAATACGAACTTGAAGCCTCGGCGATGCTCGCGCTGCGGCACGCGATGTCAAGCTACAGCAAGCTGCGTCCCGAGGCGAAGTAGCCGCGGGGAACAGCGAACAGCATTTTTAACGCAGAGACGCAGAGAGAAGAGACGCAGAGCCGAGCGTCAACGAGTCACGATCAAAGTTCAGGATCGTGACTCGTTTCTTATTCAATAGTTTTTGTTTTTGAATTTTCAGTGTGGGACTGTCCGATTCTGCCATTGCTTTTCCTCTACGTCTCTGCGTTAAATGCTGTTCCCCGCCGTTGCTGTTCCCCGCCGTTGCTGTTCCCCGCCGTTGCTGTTCCCCGCCGTTGCTGTTCCCCGCCGTTGCTGTTACTCGACGACTTCACCCATCAGCGTGAGCTCCAGCAGCTTCCGCGCCGGCTGCGGATCCCGCGTCAAATAGATCTGCAGTTTTTCAATGCGCGCGGGGTCGGTCACGCGCACCGCCAATAGCTCGCGCTCCGACTTGGGCGTCAGCGTGGGATAAAAGCTCAACGTGCAGTGCGGCGAGAACAGAAATCGCGCCTGACGAAACGGCAACCCGCTGCGCGCGATACGCTCGTGCAGCGTTCGCAGTGGACCGTGCGGATCGAGCGGCAACGAAATGATCTCTGTCTGCATGAATCGATGCGGCAGCAAAAACGGCAATTCCATCGGCGCGGTTGTGCGCGCGATGGGTTCCAATGCGTCGCGAATGCGCTCGAGCGGCGTGTCGGTCGGCATCGCGCCCACACCCGATGACCCCGCAAGCGTCACGTGCGGCGGCGTGAGCCGCGCAAGCTTTGGATCAAATTGCTGTTGCACGGACAACACCTGTGCACCTGCAGCGCCTGGGAGCTCAGCGAGGATAAAAATTCCGAACGATGCGGACATGTCGGCAATCTAGAGTGCGACCCCTCACCATGTCGTGACTTGCACGATATGTTCGCGATATGGGCGAGGCGATGACGGTTATCCGACAGTATCTGGTCGAAGTCGAGGCGCTGGTTGCACGCAGCGTCCTCGAAGCACACGACATCCCTGCCGTCGTCTTGCGCGACGACGCGGGCGGCATGTTGCCGGTCATGCATCTGCTGTATCCCGTGCGTCTCGCCGTCCGTGTGCAAGACGCCGCACAAGCGCTGCGCATCCTTGACGCGCCGTTCGTCGCTGACGCGATGGACTACAGCCGCTTCGACGACCCCGATACGACCGGCACATTGTAGCATCGAGTGATCACACGGTGAGCAACGCGCTGTCTCAACTCGTCGTACTCATCACCGGCGCGTCCAGCGGCATCGGCGCCGAAATCGCGCGACAGTGCGCCGCGAAACAGATGCGCGTCGCCATCACCGCGCGCGATGCAGCACGCCTCACTGACATGGCCGCCGAATGTCGCACACTCGGCGCGACCGACGTGTTCATCGTTGCCGGTGACGTCGGCATCGAAGCGGACTGCAAGCGCATCGTGCACGCAACCGTCGATCACTTTGGACAGCTCGACATCCTCATCAACAACGCCGGACTCGGCGCCAGCGGCAAACTCGAAGAAATTTCTGATCTCACGATCTTCGACACACTCATGCGCGTGAACTATTTAGGCAGCGTGTGGAGTACGGCGCATGCACTGCCGCATCTCAAAAAATCACGCGGTCGCATTGTCGCGATTAGCAGCTTGGCGGGATTGACTGGCGTTCCCAAGCGCACCGCATATGCCGCCACGAAACATGCGATGGCGGGATTTTTTGACTCGCTGCGCATTGAGCTCGCAGGTACTGGCGTATCGGTCACGGTGATTTATCCGGGCTTTGTATTCTCAGAAATCAATCAGCGCGCACTGTCACCAAACGGACAGCCATTTGGCGATCACGCATACCAACGCAAAGTCGGCGAAACGATGGAAACGGCGGAATGCGTGCGCCAAATTATGCGCGCAACGGAACGACGTGATCGCGATCTCGTGATGACCTTTCGCGGAAAGATCGGACGGATACTCAAACTGCTATCGCCGCGACTCGTCGACAGCATCGCGCGCCGCGTCATCAGTAAGCGGCAATAGTCGCTTCGCCCGACGGAGGCGCAGCTCGACACGCGGCGCAGCGCAACGCGCATCGGATGACGAGCACCGGTGACTATCTTGCGGGCATGCTCCCCGAGATCGTCCACATCGACATCAACGACGTCACCAATACCGCGCGCACCATCGCGCGTGCCGCCGCACTCATACTCCGCGGCGAACTCGTGGCATTCCCCACCGAAACCGTCTACGGCTTGGGCGCGAACGGACTCGATCCCGACGCCGTCGCACGGATCTACGCCGCCAAAGGTCGACCCGCGTGGAATCCGGTCATCCTCCACGTCGCTGATGTCTCCGCCGCACGCGCGCTCGTCGCGCACTGGCCAGAGCGCGCGCAGCAGTTGGCCGACGCGTTCTGGCCTGGCCCGCTCACCATGGTGCTGCCAAAAAGCGCGTCCGTTCCCCCCATCGCCACCGCGGGCGGCGACGCGGTAGCCGTGCGCGTGCCGCGACATCCTGTTGCGCTTGCATTGCTGCGTGCAACAGGCGTCCCCATCGCGGCGCCAAGTGCGAATCGGTTCACGCACATCTCGCCCACCACCGCGCAACATGTCGCGGCATCGCTCGGCCCCCGCGTCCCGCTCATCCTCGACGGCGGACCGTGCGACGTCGGCATCGAAAGCACCGTCGTCGATCTCGCTGGTGAATATCCGACCATCCTCCGCCCCGGTTCGATCACGGCAGCCGCGCTCAGCGGCGCGCTGCACTGCGACGTCCAGCAAACAGTTTCGCGCACCTCGCACGCGGCATCTTACGCCATCGCGCCCGCTCGTTCGCCTGGCACGGCCGACCGACACTACGCGCCCAATGCCGACGTGTGGTTGGTCGACGCAAGCAACGTCGACGAGATCGTCGCCGCACTTTCCGAACGCCGATCGCGCAGCAACGCACCGATCACCATGTTGCTCCTCGAAATGTCCGTGCCCATGCACGCACAAGACGGCGAAATGCGCATGCCGCAGTCTCCGGAGCTGTACGCTCGCAGCCTCTACGCCGCATTGCACGACGCCGATGCCGCGGGCACGTCATTGATTGTCATCGAGCGGCCGCCGGACACCGATGCGTGGCAGGCCGTGCACGACCGACTGTCCCGCGCGGCGCTATGAGACGCCGGCAGCCCGCTAGATTAGGGGCATGCTCTCACTTGATCTCAAAGGCAAGCGCGCCCTCGTAGCGGGCGTCGCAGACGACGGCGGTTTCGGCTTCGCTGTTGCAAAAGCGTTCGCAGAAGCGGGCGCCTCAGTGTGCGTCGCTACGTGGCCACCGGCGCTCAACATTTTCTTGAATCTGCTGGAA
>JANXUN010000196.1 GCA_025356185.1 Gemmatimonadaceae bacterium | reverse complement strand
ATCATCCCGGCGATCTTCGTGACCGTGTATGGCGTACACGGCGCGCTGAAGCCGCTCGACATCATGCGGCTGCACTCTCCCGAAAGCGCGATTCTTGCATCGGTGATCTTTAACGCCCTCATCATTGTTGCACTCATTCCGCTCGCCCTGCGCGGCGTCAAATATCGTCCCGCTTCCGCCGCTGTCGTCTTACGTCGCAACCTCTTGGTGTACGGCGTCGGCGGACTGATCGTGCCGTTCATCGGCATCAAAGCGATCGATCTCGCGCTCGTGACGCTGCATCTCGCATAGTGACATTCCCGCACACAACTGGAATCTGTTCATGCTTCGTGGACTCATAAAGCCTGCCATCATGCTCACGCTCTCGCTCTGCGTGTTGACTGGTGCCGTGTACCCGGCGCTCATAACCGGCGCTGCACAACTGCTCTTCTCGCCGCAAGCGAACGGCTCGCTCGTTCGTGTGAACGGCGTCGTCGTGGGCAGCGCCCTCATCGGACAAAACTTTACGCACGACGAGTACTTTCACTCGCGACCCTCGGCGGCGGGCAGCGGTTACGACGGTACGGCGTCGAGTGGCACAAACAAAGGCCCGACAGATCGCAAACTGGCAGACACGCTCGTTGCGTCGCGCGCAGATAGCGCCGTCACGATGCTGGGTGCCAAGCGCGGACAAATCCCAGCCGATCTCGTCACCGCGAGCGGTTCCGGACTCGATCCGCATATTTCGCCGGCAAACGCCGCGCTGCAACTCGCGCGTGTCGCGCGCGCTCGTCACGTCGATGGCGCCGCGCTTCAGCAACTGCTCGACAGGCACACCGAAGGTCGACAGTTTGGCATTCTCGGTGAGCCGCGGGTCAATGTCCTGCTCCTCAACATCGCCGTCGATTCGGCCTTCCCATTACCGCGACCCGCCGCACCGACGATAAGCAACTCGTCCTCCAAATGAAAATCATCTCGCAGGCCCTCATCCTGTCGGTCGTCGCATCGACGGGACTGCGCGCGCAAGCAGCGCCCACTGATTCGACGCCGCGCGTCACCTTCGGCGCGTTCATCGACGGCTACTACGCGTGGGACTTCGGTCGACCCGTGTCACTCGATCACTCTTTCGCTGGCGGCGCCGTTTTTCTAACACAACCGTCGCGTCACAACGAATTCAATCTCAATCTCGCTTACGTCGAAGCGAAACTCGACGCGCCCCACTATCGCGGCCGAATTGCGCTGCAGGCTGGTACCTCGGTGCAGTCCAATTATGCCGGCGAACCGTCAGTCGGCGCGATCAGCGGCCCGTCGTTGTCGCGCATGCTGCAAGAAGCATTCGTTGGCGTGCACGTTGCGCCAACACTTTGGATCGACGGCGGCATCTTCTTTTCGCACATGGGCATGGAAGGCTGGATCTCGCGTGACAATCCCACGTATTCGCGCTCGCTCGTTGCCGACTACTCGCCCTATTATCAAAGCGGTATCAAAGCCACGTGGACACCGACAGCAAAGGTCACGGCACAATTGGACGTCGTGAATGGCTGGCAAAACATCGCTGAGAACAATCAAGGCAAAGGCGCGGGAGTGCGCATCGATGTCGCAGCGACGTCCGCCACGACGCTGAGCTATTACAACCTGTTCTCAGACGAGGCAGGGAATCGGCTACGCACGTTTAACGGCATCGGTGTGAAACACGCGCAAGGCGCGCTGACGCTTGTTGGACAGCTGGACGTCGGCACGCAATCCAAAGGCGGCACGGCAGGCAGCTCGACCTGGTACGGTTGGACGGCGATGGCCCGCGTGCAAGCGACACCTCTTGTCGCCGTCGCTGCGAGGCTTGAAGGCTACACCGACGATGATCAAGTCATCATCTCGACGGGCTCGGTCACGCGCGGCGCAAACACCATCGCGAATCCGTCGTTTCACGGTACAGGTGCATCGATCGGTGTTGACGTCACACCGTATGCACGCCTCGTTTGGCGTTCCGAAGTGCGTGCATGCACAATCGCGATGCGCTGTTTCCAGACGGGACGTCGGGCGCGCCAACGAAGAACAACGTGTTCGTCGTGTCATCACTTGCGTTGACCTTTTAGGCGCGATCAACCCACACAACGATGACTGCCACGTCGAGCTTTCTCGCCCTCGTTAAGCAACGCGAGCGCGGCAAACTCAAGCTGTATTTAGGCTCGGCCGCGGGCGTTGGCAAAACGTGTCGCATGCTGCAAGAAGCGCACGACCTGCGCCGCCGACAGCTCGACGTCGTCATCGGATTCGTCGAAACGCATAAGCGCAGGGATACGCTGGCAATGGTCGGCGATCTCGAGATGGTGCCACGCCAATCGGTTGAGTATCGCGGCGTGTTCGTGCAAGAAATGGACGTCGATGCCATCGTGCGTCGACAGCCGCAAATTGCGATCGTCGACGAACTGGCCCACACGAATGTGCCGGGCTCGCGTCATGCCAAGCGGTGGGAGGACGTGCGATTCCTGCTGGACGAAGGGATCAATGTCATCTCCGCCATGAATGTGCAGCATGTGGAATCGCTCAACGACGTGCTCCAACGGGAGCTGGCGATCGTTGTGCGCGAAACCGTGCCCGACTGGTTGGTTGCACAAGCGGATCAAGTGGTCAACGTCGACCTGAGCGCTGAAGATCTTCGGCAGCGATTGCGCGATGGTCAGATCTACGACATGGAAAAGGTGCCGACCGCACTCGCGCACTTTTTCACTGACGAAAACTTAAGCACGCTGCGCGAGCTCGCTCTTCGTGAAGTGGCAAGCTCTGTCGATCGTGCTCGGGAGGGCGCGACCAGGAGAGAATCACCGGAAGCGATCAGTGTCCGCTCGGTCGATCGACTGATGGTGTGCCTGTCCACTGCACCGCCGCTGTCACGCGCACTGTTGCGCAAAGGCAGTCGCATTGCGGGTCGCCTTAACACGGATTGGTACTGCGTGTACGTACAAACGTCCGCCGAACGCGCAGATCGCATCGACGCAGCACTTCAACGCCACCTCGTCGACAATCTGCAGCTTGCGCAATCACTCGGCGCTGAAGTTGTCAAACTCGTCGGCGATGATGTTCCTGCCACGCTCGCACGGTTTGCCGAGGAGCGCGGCGTTTCACTGGCGATTGTGGGGCAAACTCGGCGCTCGCGTTGGTATCGCCTTCGTCGCCGCTCGGTGGTCGAACGATTGATTCAAGCGCGACATGGACTTGATGTCTTGGTCGTGTCAAAAGACGACGACCTCGATGAACGGCGTTCGGCTGCGCGCGTTGATGCAGGCGGGTGGGCGTAGTGTCGACGCGCGCACGCGAGGGTATCGCGCATCGCATCAGTCTCGCCGTCGGGCAACGTCTCCTTCTCGGTCTGGCGCCATCGCTGCTGGCGGTTGTGCTCGTGGTCGCGCTGCGATACTACGGTGAAATAGGGCGGGAAGCGCCCGAGTACGTCGTCAGCGCCGCGGCGGTGCTCGCGCTCACATCGCTGCTCCTCACGTGGTGGAATACCCGGTATATCGTCGGCCGACTGCGACGGCTGGGTGGGGCAGTGCCCGACGCGCGAGGCGGCGGGGCACAAGACGATCTGGATCGCATCGAAGGTGAAGTCACGTCGCTCAGAAAAGCACTCAACGCCGATGCGCGGGCGCACGCGCAGGAGCGCACGCAACTCACTCAGCAGCTCCATCAGCAATCCACAATGCTGGCGGCAACCGTGCGCGCTGTCAGTGCGCAAGTCGACGAAGTGCGATTGCCGTTGCACATCCTGCTCGATGCGAGATTTGGCGATCTCAACGAAAATCAAGAAGAATTGCTGGTCGCTGCGCGTACAAGTTCTGATGCCATCGACGCTGCATTGCGCTCGCTCACCGTCGTAACCGACGCAGATCGCGACGCACTGTCCGCGCGTCAGGAGTCGGTCGCGCTCAATGATGTCGTCCGCGCTGTCCTGCCGATGGTGCGCACGACTGCCGAACGGAAGAACACTCGTGTGGACGTGATGCTTGAACCGGCGTTGCCGCGCGTCTGGGCGAATCGCGCAGGGCTCGCAGAGTCACTGGCGCTGCTTGCAACGCTTGCGGTTGAGCAATTAACGGCTGGACAGTCGCTCGTGATCGCGACACGCAATGGCGAGAATCACAGCCTGATCACGTGCTCGCCCATTGATCCGGCGCTGCTGAACGAATCGCTTGCAATCGTCGCGCAACGACTGCTTACCGCGCAGCTTGCCGTGCTTCGCATCGACGGCAACGAACTCACCATCGCACTACCGCGTACTGCTGTCTGACCTAGTCTTCGATTTCGTCGCTCCGCTGCGTTTCTTCGCAGTCGGCGTCGCAGCGGTCGGTGTCGGCACAACAGCGTCCGGCGCGACGGATGAATCTGGCACGGTCGCCGCCGCGCGCATTTGATCGATGTACGGCATGGCAGGTCCAGCAACTTTCCGCGCCGTCGTACCAATCGTATTCGAGATGCTTCGTGCCGCTCCCTCGGGCTGTCGTGCGCCATACCAATACAGCCCATACGTGAACAGCCCAACCAGCAGCAGGACTGGGAGCAGACGTCGACGCGACGGATCCGGCATCCCGATCGGTTTCGCAACAGGCACGACGCGCGCCGTCTCGTTTGCGGCGGTGACCGATTTCTTTTTATCGACAGGCCGCGGCACCGTCGGCTGATCCATTGCGGGCGTGCGACGCACGACGCCAACACCACGACCATCAAGTGCGCGGCGATACATCTCGGCGGTCTGTGTTGGCGTCATAATCGCGATCGCCGTCGCCAGTTCATCCGCAAAATCGGCGATGCGCGGGTATCGATCCGCGGCATCGGGCGCTAACGCTTTATCAAACACCGACTGCAGCGCCACCGGCCAATCGATATCGGTGCGCACTTCCGCCAGTCGTCGCGGACGACTCGTCAGTCGCAGAATCAGGGAGTCCTTTCCGGACGCATCTGCAAATGCTTCTTCACCGGTGAGGGCAATAAACGCGACTAACGCCAATGCGTATTCGTCCGACCGCGCATCAAGGTCGTCCCCCGCCAACTGTTCCGGCGACATGAATTCAGGCGTACCAACGGCGAAGCCCGTACGCGTCACGCGCGTCGCGTTGCTGTCCATCGTACGCGCAATGCCAAAGTCGACCAGCTTCACCAAGTAGGTGCCGTCGGCGCGCTTGCTGAGCATCAAGTTGTCGGGCTTGAGATCTCGATGCAAAATGCCCAAATCATGCGCGGCTTGCAGCGCGTCGGCTGCCTGACCAATGACATCGGCGGTCACTTCCGGGTGAAACGCTTTCTCCCGTTCGAGCGCGGAGTGAAGCGATTCGCCCTCGACAAACTCCATGGCGAGATACACCAATCCATCGCTCGTCTCGCCAAAATCAAAGATCGATGCA
>JANXUN010000182.1 GCA_025356185.1 Gemmatimonadaceae bacterium | reverse complement strand
CCCCCGCTTCTGTGTACCCTTATCGGTTTTTTTCGTAGAGCAAGTTGCGCGGCGCTACTCTCCATTCGTACCACCGGAGTACCGGTTGTCCGTCATTGACCGATGGATCGGCGCGATCGCTTTGAATCTGTGCGCGAATTTTCGTGCCAATAATGTCGTTCGCGTCGTTTAGGGTATCCGAGTCAAACCCATTGTAGCGTGTGAACTCCGCGCCGTTGGTAAAGAGCAGGCTTGCATGAAAATCCATCACGTTGCCCGCCATGAGCTGTCCGTTGGGACGGCCTCCCGCATCGAGGGACGTCGCGCGAAAGAGCGAGTGCGACGAGGCGTCACGCCAATACACCACTGCATTGAGTTTTTGAATAGTCGTGCCCGATCGTGTGAGTAACAGGCTGTCCAATCCCGACTGTCGACCGAGCAGCAGTTTGTTGTCAAGAAAGGTGACGCGAAAACGTCCGTTTCCCTGATCGTTCACTGATGTCAGCAATAGTAATCGTCGAGAGGTGCCGACTTGGAGACGTGTGAGGTCGCCGCTCGAGAGCGCAATGCTACTGCCTTGCTTCAGAAATTCGATACACGTCGCGCCGCAGTTCCCGCCTGGCGGATAGTTGGGCAACGTATCGCCATCATCATAGATGGTGTACACGGGGGCTTCGGCCGGCGTATACGGAACTGACAACACCGACAACGTATCGTTAAACGTGCCTAACGATCCAAACGTCGGAGTACTCTCAATCGCGATGCCCGCTTCTTGGACGTCGCGTGTGATCGACAATCCGAGAAAACGCGCGTTGCGATCGACGCTCTCGCGCACCGTCCAACCGCGTCGCGTTTTCCAACTCGCGCTCGCAAACGCGCCCGCCGACACGATGACGGTGAGGCCGATCGTCATCGAGAGCAGCAGTTCCGCAATGGTAAAACCCGATCGTATGCGTGAGGTCATGGGGCCGCCGAGAGTCCGTTGCCGCGAAAGAGAGATGTGGTGAGCTTGACGGGCTGCGCGCCACGCGGATACGTCACGTTCACGATGATCTGAATGAGATTGTTGCGCGTGACCGTGACATCCAGCGTTCGACTGAAGGCACCGCTCGCCGACGGTGTCCCGTCGCTGGCCAGCAACACTGCCGACTCCGATTGGATCGTCCACGGATCACGTGTGCGTACTTGCTCCAGGTACGCCCGCGCCAACGAGATCGCGCTCGTGCGATTCTGCGCCAACGCTTGCATCGTCACGGTCTGCGCGTTCGCGCCAGCAAGAGCCATCATGCCGACGCCGAGGAGAATCATGGCGACGAGCATCGACACGATTGTGAAGCCCGCGCGCGGGCGGCGGCGTGCGCGTGTCATTGCCATGCTCCAGTGCGCCATGTCCAGAGGCGCATGTTGCCCGCGGGAGATACCGCGACCGCAACCACAGCGGTCGGATCGTTTTGGTTTACCAGATACACGGTGCCGCTGGCGGTCGTCGGCGCAATCAACCCGCGCGAATCCACGTTCATCTTCGCACTGGGAAACGTGACAACGCCGGAGGACGCATCACCCACGACGGCGCTTGCGCTGCCACGGCCATAGTTGACATTCGCCGGCAGCGAGCGTGTCGCGAAGCCGTGCAGCGCATCGCGCTCTACCTGCGTTTCCGCGATGGTGCCATCGGCGTCGTCATCGAGATAGCCGGTGTACGTGCGCGCGCTTGTATTGAACGCGACGCGCGCCATGCTCCGTGTCGACAACGCGCGGGTTCGTGCGAGATCGAGATCTTGCGCGAGTTGCATACCGGCGAGTTGCACCTCGGTTGCCGGCGAAATGCGCAGTCGAGGTAACGCGATGGCCATCATCGACGCCACCATCAACACAACCACCATCAACTCGATGAGGGTGTAGCCGGTACGTCGGCGACGTGCTTGAATGCGTTGTGTCATAGGACCTCAGTACAGAGGACGGTAGGCCGTCTGCAGCACCGTTCCAACCGAGGGAGTGCCGGGCGGCAATCGATCGGGGAAACGGAAGTTCACGTCGAAGCTCCAGTTACGCGTGGGCGGCTGATAGTAGACCAGCGCCGCATATCCCACGTTGTTCGTGTTGCCCCACAAGCCCGTGGAGAATCGATTGGTGTAGAGCGACACGAGTGAGCCTGTGTACTGAAACACGACTCCGCTCCAGTTTTCTAGGAATCGTGGAAAGTTTTCAAGTCCACCGCCATACGGCGGTGAGGCGCATCCGGCGCGCGCGTAGTCGCATGGTGTTGGCGAATGACCGGCAAGAATCGCGGCGAACACGGTGGACGCACGCGCGGTTCGTTGCGCCATGCTCTGTTGTAACACATCACACCAACCCACGGCGGCGCTGCACCGCACACCGGCGGCAGCGGGAGCGGCATTGAGCATGGCGGGATTTGGTGGATTGCTCAAAAACGTCACCGCATCGGCCATCAGTGCGGCAGGTCGCCACACGGTCGTGTTGTAATCGCCGAGCACGTACATCGGGCGCTCAGTGACCACCGACAAGCCACCGGTATCCGTCGCCACGCGTGCTTTGGGAAGTCGCGCGCCACCGCGCAATCGTACTGACAAGTAGTCGTTGTTTGCGTTCGTCGCAGCAGGTGTGCTGAACGCAATGTAGAGGATGCGCGGGGAGCGCGCCGCGGGTGAACTATCCGACCAGATGCGCAGCGAATCCATGTGCACATCGACCAGATCGGGACGCAGATCTTCACGCCCTTCATAAAACGCGTTTACGCGCGGCTTGAAAATGCGTCTGCATGCGCCGGTTGATGGGA
>JANXUN010000159.1 GCA_025356185.1 Gemmatimonadaceae bacterium | reverse complement strand
TCGCGCTTGACGCCGGCGGGATTCACGGCGAGCTCGATGCCCGTGCGGCGATCCTTGTACGCGTCGATGATGATCTTGATCTGGTCACTCGCGGTCTTGACGTCGCGGCGACTCAAGAGTGAAACAATGCTGTCGGGGTGCGGATCGAACGCGCGCACCAGCACATACAAATGACGATCGTCGTAGGCGACGCGAATTTCGGTGCGAAAGGTCGACGGCAGATTTTCGCCAGGATCGAATTGACGGAACTCGTCGATAACCGGCGCAATGCGCCACACGGCGTCAGTGTCTTTCCCGTCGATGATCGGCGCAACCGCCGCGCGCACTGCGCGTCCAGTGGTCACCACATCGGGGAGCAGTTTAGAAGTTGCGCCGCTCGCCACATTCGGTGCGCGCGACGGCTGCGCGTCGACAGAAACTGCGACAGTGGCACTGCACACGCCCACAAAAACCAAAGAACGGATCACGTTCACGCTTGCTGAGATGGATTGTAACCTTGCACGTCCGCAAAGTAGGCGCGTACGCGCGCAATGCCTTCGACGGGATCGTCTTCGACGGGCATCGTCGATGGTCCGAGTCGCACCACTTTCCGCGAGTAATCAAAGGCGACACAACAG
Source organism: Gemmatimonadaceae bacterium (assembly GCA_025356185.1). GTDB lineage: Bacteria > Gemmatimonadota > Gemmatimonadetes > Gemmatimonadales > Gemmatimonadaceae > Gemmatimonas. The sequence continues at coordinate 3,934 of JANXUN010000159.1, read as the reverse complement.
ATCGGAACGTTCGCGCCTTTCGCGACGTGCCAAAAACCGCTGCGCCAGTTCGTCACTTTTTTGCGCGTGCCTTCGGGCGCGAGCGCCAGCGCAAACTTCTCATGTGAACGAAATCCTTCGATCGTCGCTGCGACAACGCGCGCGCTGTTTTTGCGATCAACTGGTATGCCGCCGTTCGCGCGCATGAACCAGCCGAGTGGCGGCAGAAAGAGTGTGTCCTTTCCCCACCAGTGCGCATCGAAGCCAAGTGCCCACTTGGCGAAGATCCCCAGAGGAAAATCCCAATTTGACGTATGCGGTGCGACGATCGCGACAAATTGGGGGGTGTTGGGCATCTGCCCCTCAAACCGCCACCCCCAGCGCGTCATCATCCATAAACCCACTCGCCGCAGCAGCCGACCGCGCGTTTGCGGCGCACGGGGCCCGAGTCGCCAATCCGAGGGCGGCGAATCGGTCGTTAGGTGGATACCATTCGTCCCCTGCGACGCGGCTGCGGGTTCGCGCGACGCGTCGGGTCCCTCTCGGCTGGCGAGGCTGGTGATCATAGCGTTCATTTGACGCATGACTCTCCTGATGCGCAAGTCCAGATCGACTCTTACCGCTGTCGCCGCACTGGCGTTGACGGCCTTCATTGCACCACGCGCGAACGCACAGCCGCTCGGCGAGGGCCCTCTCGTGCTGCGGCTTCCGGCCAGCGCGCATTCACTGGCGATCGCCAACGCGGGCATCGTGAGCACCGATGGTGATGCGATGTTTTACAATCCCGGAATGATCGCAAGCATTCGCGGATCGGCGATTTCGTTGCAGCGATACGGTTCGCACGGTGTAGCCGGTTCGATGGCGACCACGTCGACTGCAGGGAGCATGACCGTTGGCATTGGCGCACAATTTGTGCGATACGCCGTGCCCGTCGGTGCGACATATGCTGATGTGATGAAGACGGGTGCGACGAGACTGAGTGACGGTGGCGGTGTTGCGGCAAGCAGCACGGCCATCACGTTTGGATTCGCGAAAACCATCAAAAATTTTCGCCTGGGCGTCAGCGCGAAGTACGCCGAAGATCAGTTGGGCGCGCGACACGACGGCGTGTTGGCGTTTGATATCGGGACCAACCACTCGCTGGGCCCTGGCACGCTTGGCGTGGTCGTGCAAAACCTCGGAGCAGGTCCGCGCATTGATGGCATCAAGGGGACGTTGCCGCGCAAGATTGGTGTTGGTTGGGGGACGTCGCGCGCCGTTAGTGACAACTTCGATTTCGGTGGACAAGCGGCGCTCACGCTTGAGGGCGACTTGTTTGTGCGTCCGGCCGGCGGAGTTGAGCTTTCCTATGTGCCGATCGAAGGCGTGTCGATTATCGGGCGCACGGGGTTGCGTTTGCCGCGCGAACGCGATGAGTCTCTGGTGACGGCCGGGCTGGGCATGATTATCGATCGTATCGCCGTCGATTACGCGATGGAGCCGATGCGCGGCGGCCGTCCGATTTCACACCGACTCGGCGTGCGCATTCGCTAGCGCGCAAAAAACGGGAGTAGAAAGACGATTGGTGTTTGTGTGACACCGAACCCATCTCTCGACTCCCGTTTTTCGTCCACCACCCACCACCCCACCGCCCCTCCGCGGTGGTCCTACACCCATAGTCTGCCCCAACGCTCTCCCGTCTCCCGTCTCCCGTCTCCCGTCTCCCTACTGGCAGGTCGGTCGGCCAAACGGCAGTGGCAGCGAACACGTCTTCGTCGTTCCGTCTTGCGTGATCACGGCAGTCGCTGTTGCGGTGCCGTTGTACGTGACCACCTCACGACGTGTTGACGTGGTTGTGGTGCCGGCGGATGTCATGGTGACACTCATAGCGCGAATGACTTTACCTGCAGACGGATACGTCGGCGTGCCGCTCGTGACAGGAATCGTAAGGCCCGTCGTCGTGTCGCCCATCACACGTGCCGACGTGAATGCCACACCATCACGCGTCTTGCCCGACGAATTTTCGGTGCCTTTTGCTGCGCCGTTCACCGTACGTACCGTGCTGCCGACTGCGAGTCCGGTCACCGTCTGATCGGAGCTATTCGAAACAATTGACGTCACACTATCGCGACGCGTCGTCGTGCCTGCGGAAGTGACGCGAGTACGAATGGAGTTGGTCGTTGAATCGATCTTGGACATCGTGGCGCCCGCTGCGTTCTTAATGGTCAAGATGCGCGTAACAGTGATGCCGTCGTGTGTCGAAGCGGGGCACGTGAGATCAGCGCCACTGAGCGTGCAGCTGGACAGGTCGTCGCTGCGACCAAATGGTCCGGCACCAGGTCCGCGACCAAAACCAACGGCGCCCAAGAAGTTGCCGTCCATACCGCCGCCCATGAATCCTCCCATGCCGGGTCCGCCAGGGCCGTCGGGTCCATGTCCGCCCATGCCGTGATCGGGGCGCCATCCCAGTCCACCAGCATCGCCGCCGGAGGAGAAACTGCTTGAGAGATCGCCGTATCCGGCTGTCGTCGTGTTGAACGCGCTACTCACGAAGTCGGAAGACGGACTCGTGGATTCATTACAAGCGGCCAATCCAACCAACGTGGCGGTCAGTGCGATCGCGAGCGGCTTGGAGCGTAACATGGTGTGATCCTCTGTGCGGTGGGCATCGTCGCGACGCGTGTGCATGGACAGCGTTGCGGGTTGTTCTGCACAGGATTACACCGATCACCGCAGGCACCCTACGTGGTGCGAACTGCTACTCGGGACCGGGCATAAACGACGCCAAACGTTCGCGCAAGATTCGGAGTGCGCGACTCATATTCGCTTCGACGGCTTTCACCGAGACACCCAATTGCTCAGCGATTTCACTGTAGCGCAAACCACGTTCGCGACTCATCACAAACACTTCGCGCGTCCGTGGCGGCAAGTCGGCGATCGCCGCGGTCAATGCGATTTGCAGTTCATTGGTGTGAGCGTGCGAGTCCGCGTGTTCAGCGGGCTCGCTGAGCGCCTCGACATAGACGACACTCTTTTTCTGGACCGCGAGATGTCGTAGATGATTGAGCGCGCGATTGCGCACAGCTTGCATCAGATATCCCGCCACGCTGCTGTCCGGGGCCAGTGACTCGCGACGCCGCCACAGTTCCAGGAAGACGTCCTGCGACAGCTCCTCAGCGACGCCTGGATCGCGCAACACGCGATTGGCCGATCGTACCACGGCCTCGTACCATTGCCGAAAGATCGCCGCAAAGGCCTCGTGATCGCCATTTCGGAGGCGGGTCAGCAGGTCGTGATCGGTCGAATCGTTCACGGCGGGGGGCAAAGTGTCCTAAGGAGAATCGAACGAACCGAGTATACTACAGCTGCACAAGTCGCACCCGTGCCAAGGTGGGAATAGGGTGCCTTATCAGTTCCGTGTTTTGTGGGTATGCAAGACGAATCTGGTCGACCGGAGCAGCAGGGGCGGGGGCAGGAGCCGGACTGGGAGGCGCTCGCGCGCTACATCGCGGCCGAGTGCGACCCAGACCAGGCAACGTCCGTCGAGGAATGGTTGGCTTCGCACTCTGCCGACGCCGCATTCGCCGCTGCTATCCGCGAACGGCTGGCGGACGTTGACAGCATCACGCCGATTGCTGTCGATGTTGAGGTCGCGCTACGGTCTGTGCAGGCGCGCCTTGATGCTGCAGCCGTAACTGCCGCGCCTGCGCTTACCATCTCCCGCGGTGGTGCGTCGCGCATCGCAACCGACGTCCGTTCAATGTCTCCGCGTCGTTCGCGAGCGCTGTGGGGCGGTACCGTTGCGGCGGTGGCCGCCGCAGTCGCTGCCGCGTTTGCGGTCCAGTCGTGGCACGACGGTCGTGGCGGTGTCACGAGCGCTCCGCGGGTTGTTGCGACCGCTGTTGGCGTCCGTGATTCGGTGACGCTATCTGATGGCACGCGCGTGGTCCTCGCACCGGGCAGCAAGCTGACGGTT
>JANXUN010000146.1 GCA_025356185.1 Gemmatimonadaceae bacterium | reverse complement strand
GGCTCGCTCCGCTTGTGATTCTGACCAACTCAGCTAAAGGCAGGGAAGGCCATTCAGTCGCCACCTCAGAGTCACTCAACTCGCTTTTTCTCAGTCCAGTCGTCACGACGTCCCCATCCTCGCGAGGTGCGCCTCTACGCGCGCATTGAACGTGTCTACTTCTCGCATCAAACTGGGAAGGGGCTCTGCGTACCGCTGTGCCAATTCTCGCACGCGTCTCGTCAACAATTGCGATACCTGGTCCAGTTCACCCTCCGTCAACGACCACAAATTCGTCATCCACTTGTCGTCCACGACTAACGAACGCACGTCTGCTTCAACAAGTGTCGCGTACTTTTCGAATGCCATTTTGTCGAGTGCCGCATCCTGTTCGCGCACCATGCGTCTGAGCGTGCTCTGCTGTTCGCTGAGTTCTAGCCATTGCTGCAACACTCCGCTCTCGTCAGCCGCGTCCGCATCATCGACAAGCTCGTCAAGCCGCCGGTTCACTTCGCGAGTCGCGAGTTTCTCGAGTCCACCCAATGCCGCGTCTTCGCCGCCATGCTCCTCTTCCAACTCCGCGAGCGCGCCCGTTGCAGCATCGAGTTCAGCTTGCAGCGCATCAAGCGCCGCCTGCTGCGCAGCTAAATAGCGCGCAACGATTAACGACTTGGGTACGAGGTCACACACCCACCCCTTGTCGCGCAACTGCCCCTTTTTATTAGTCTCGACCACGCGCACCGGTGTCGCCACCCATCCGTCGGCGGCAATCGCATAGGCATCATCCTGCATCGTGGCCGCCCAGTAGTCCATCAACTGCTGATACACGGCATACGCATTCAGCAACGGCACCGCATTGAATGTCTGCAACAGCTGTTCGGACAACGCCGCGACCAGTGCTTTGGGATGCGAGTGAACGCCGTAACGGTCCAGTGTCGAGTTTGAAAATGATCGCCATTCAATGAATCGTTCGCTCACCTGCGCGTCCAACGTCCGGAATTCTTCGTTGTCCAAGATCGCTCGCTTCACGTCGCTGAGCGGCATCGTGAGTTGCATGTAACCATCGCGATCACCGCGCATGAACAACGATGCCTGCACCGATGGCATCACGCTCCAGTACATACTGAGCGCATCGACATCGCGCTCAGGAATGCCGCCACGCAAATGCGCCGAGATGTCGTGCCGGTCTTCCGGTTCACTGGTATCGATGTAGCGCGGCAGATTCAGATTGAAATCGTTTTTCGCATCGGCGATTTCACTGTACGGTACCATCCGCGCGTAGCGTGACACGTCCTGCACTTTGTGAAATGTGTCGACGATACGATGAATGTCTTGCTCGCGCAGACGGTTCTTGTTGCCGTCTTTCAGAAACTCCCGGCTCGCGTCAATCATAAACACGCCGGTGCGCGCGGTGGCATTCTCTTTGTCGAGCACCAGAATGCATGCAGGAATGCCCGTGCCGTAAAACAGGTTAGGCGGCAGGCCGACAATGCCCTTCAAAATGCCCGACTTCACCAGCGCAGTACGAATTTTTCCTTCCGCGTTGCCTCGAAACAGCACGCCGTGCGGCAAAATGCACGCACCTTTTCCGGTGCTCTTCATGCTGCGAATCAAAGAATGCGTAGTCGCCCTGCTTTGTGGGCGGCACACCCCACCCAAATCGACCGAAGGGATCGCGCTCTGGCGTCACTCCCTGCGTCCACGTTTTGGTGGAGAACGGCGAATTGGCCACGACATAGTCGTATCGCCGCAATTGTTCACCATCCACAAACTTTGGATCTGCGAGCGTGTTTCCCTGCTGAATGCTGGCCGTTGGGAAATCATGCAAAATCATGTTCATGCGCGCGAGGCCGGCGGTTGTTACATCGTTCTCCTGACCTTCCAGCGTGATGTGACGCCCCGCCTGCGCGGCGATTTTGAGCAACAACGATCCCGATCCGCAGGTGGGATCGTACGCCGTTGTTGAACTGACCGTGTTGTTGTGATCAATGCCAATCACATGCGCGATCACGCGGCTTACTTCGGACGGCGTATAAAACTGTCCCTTGCTCTTGCCGCTTTCAGTCGCAAAGTGCCGCATAAGATATTCGTACGCGTCACCCAGCAAGTCGTCGTGCTCGGCGCGATGCTGCGAAAAGTCCAGCTCTTTCTTTTCAAAGATTGCGACAAGGTTCGACAATCGGTCGACCATCTCCTTTCCGTCGCCAAGTTTTTGCTTGTCGTTGAAATCCGGAAAGTCTGAACGCGCAAGGCTGCGCGTGTTCGCGTCGATGAGCCGTTGGATGATCTCGGTATTAATCCGATCGCCGATATTCCGATGTCCCTTCATCGCCACCATGTCGGCAAACGACGCGCCCTGCGGAATGACCACGGCCGGCTCGAAATCCGTGCTGTGCGCGTATTTGTCGCTCACGTATTCATTCCGCCGCGCAACGCGTCGCAGGAAGCCCAGAGGGAGGCGTACAGGTCGGACTTCTTGAGGGGCATTACGGTAGAGACCGCGTACGTTGGAGGGAAATGAATGACCGACGGCTCCTACCTGCCTCAGCAAATCTGCGCACAATGCTGTGCATCAATTATGAGGGCGGTGCATCCGGCGCGTACTCATCAGCAATTGCGAATTCGTGTGCAAGCGTCCGTGCGCTGGTCCCCCCGACAGCGGCTTTCTGCTCGCGCATCGCCGGCGCTCGGCGCGCGAGCACTGAGCCGCCAAGGGGGCGACCGGCGTGCGGATGCGCGACCGACCCCGCCGCAGCCCCGACCGAATCCTACTTACGCACCAACGGCTTGTACTTAATCCGATGCGGCTGATCCGCATCCGAACCCTTCCGCCGTTTCAAATCCTCGATATACGCCCCGTAATTCCCCTCAAACCACACCGTCTCTGAATCGCCTTCAAACGCCAGGATGTGCGTCGCGATACGATCCAAAAACCACCGATCGTGAGAAATCACCACGGCACAACCCGCAAAATCCAGCAACGCGACTTCCAATGCGCGCAACGTATCCACATCCAGATCGTTCGTCGGTTCGTCTAACAACAACACGTTCGCACCGGCCATCAATGTCTTCGCCAAATGCAATCGATTGCGCTCACCACCCGACAAATCGCCAACCTTCTTTTGCTGGTCAGTGCCACGAAAATTGAACGAACTCAAATACGCGCGTGAGTTGAGCTCTTTCTTCCCCACCATGATCTGCTCAACACCACCGCTGATCTCCTGCCACGCCGATTTGCTCGCATCCAACGTGCGCGACTGATCGACGTACCCCAACGCGACCGTCTCTCCAGTCTTCAAAGACCCAGCATCCGGCTGCTCAGTACCAATGATCATCCGAAACAACGTCGTCTTACCCGCGCCGTTCGGACCAATCACACCAACAATGCCACCGCGCGGCAACGAGAACGACAAGTCGTCGTACAACAGCTTGTCGCCGTACGCTTTCGTCACGCCCTTCGCGATCACCACGTCGTTGCCCAAACGCGGCGGCACAGGAATAACGATTTCGTTGGACGACACCTTTTCCTGCGCCATCTCGCTTTCCAATTCTTCAAACGCCTGCACACGCGCTTTGTTTTTTGCTTGACGCGCGCGCGGGGCCATGCGCACCCATTCCAGCTCGCGTGTGAGTGTGCGTTGACGCGCACTCTCCTGCTTTTCTTCCTGATGCAATCGATCGCGCTTTTGCTCGAGCCAGCTGCTGTAGTTGCCTTCCCACGGAATGCCTTTGCCGCGATCGAGCTCCAAAATCCACTGGGCGACGTTGTCCAAGAAATAGCGATCGTGGGTGATCGCAACCACAGTGCCTGGAAAGTCGGCCAGGAAACGCTCCAACCACGCCACGCTCTCAGC
>JANXUN010000139.1 GCA_025356185.1 Gemmatimonadaceae bacterium | reverse complement strand
GCTCGGGATCGATCGCGGGAATGCCCGCGTGATGGCGTTCAAAGTGCAGATCAGCCGGCGTGATGATGCCGGTCAAATCTTGCAACGGCGCAAGCGAACTCCCCACCGTGTCGCCAAAGGGCGTGCGGCCGGGAGTCACGAACGGCGAGCGAGATCCGACCTGCGCCGTCGGCGCGCCCTGCAATTTGGTGGGATCGATCGGTACGACGGGTCGCGCAAGCGGAGGTGCAGTCGCTGGCGCAAGGGCAGCGCCTTTTGCTGCGATGCCCTGCGCTTCGAGTGGGAGTGTAGCGAGCGCAGCGCCACCGATAAGCCCGGCGGCGCCAGCGAGGAGATCGCGACGCGACAGCGCCGCGTCATGTGGGGACCGCGCGTGGTCAGTCATGCGCAGAAATTACGGCGGGGAACAGAGGTTGGGCGAGGATCTTCCACGCGCCACAGCAACCTCCCTCACCGTATCAACTGCGCGCGCGCATCTCCTGCAGCCGTTGCTCAAGAAAACGCCGCTCCGGCGCCTGACGCACGGAGGCTAGCGCCGCCTCGTATGCGCGCGCCGCATCGTCCCATCGGCTCAACCGGCGAAACAGGTCCGCTCGCGCCGCGTGAGCGAGGTGATAGTCGGCAAGCTCACCGTGCGCGATGAGCCCATCGATCACCGCGAGCCCTGCCGCTGGCCCATCACGCATCGCCATAGCGACCGCGCGATTCAGCGCCACGACTGGCGACGTGGAGACCGATAACAACACATCGTACAGTCCTACAATTTCGCGCCAGTCGGTTTGTGCGGCAGTCGGCGCCTCGGCATGCAACGCGGCGATCGCTGCCTGCAGCGCATACGGACCAACGCTCGTCGTCGAACTCGCCGACCGTCGTGACAACGCGTGCCGCACGAGACTCACTCCTTCGGCGATGAGCGATTGATTCCACCGCGAGCGGTCTTGCTGCTCGAGCAACACCAAGTCGCCCTCACTCGACGTTCGCGTTTCACGACGCGATTCGTGCAACAACATCAGTGCGAGTAACCCCTGCGTCTCAGGCACTGGCAGGAGTGCGGCCAACAAACGGCCTAAGCGCACGGCCTCGCGCGACAGATCCGGTCGCGTCGCCTCGTCGCCTGACGACGCGGAGTAGCCCTCGTTGAACATCAAGTAAATCACAAGCAACACCGACTCGAGTCGGTTCGGCAATTCGCTTTCTGCGGGAACGCGATACGGAATAACCGCGTCGCGAATCTTAGCCTTCGCTCGAACGATGCGTTGCGCAACTGTTGGCGGTGACGAGAGAAACGCCGCAGCGATCGCTTCAGTAGTGAGCCCACACACCTCTCGCAACGTCAGCGCCATCTGTGCATCGGGCGCGAGCGTGGGGTGACAACATGTAAAAATGAGACGCAGTTGATCGTCGGCGATCGATTCGTCATCGTCGACACCAGGCGCGGTCGATGCTTCAATCGCCAATTGATCGGCGAGCACGGCGTGCGTCGCCTCGCCACGCGCGCGCCGTCGCAACTCGTCAATCGCTTTGAACCTCCCAGTGGACACCAGCCACGCGCGCGGTTGCGCTGGCACACCAGTACGCGGCCACGTCTCCAGCGCTGCACGAAACGCGTCGTGCAGCGCTTCTTCGGCGCGATCGAAATCGCCTAACAAACGAATGAGTGTTGCCAGCACTCGGCGGGATTCCATTGCGTAAATCTCGCCGACAAGCACTGAAATATCGTGCGAGGCGTGTTCACTCATACGTATGACCAGCGAATGTTACGCGCCCGTCTGCTGAATGGGTCGTACTTCGATAGACCCGACGAGTGCGCCGGGGATGCGCGCAGCGATTTGCACGGCTTCGTTCAAATCGGCCGCTTCAATCAAATAAAACCCGCCCAGCTGCTCTTTCGTTTCGGCAAAGGGTCCGTCAGTGGTGCTGGTTTTCCCGCCGCGCACGCGAACGGTGGTGGCGGTGCGCGTCGGTTGCAGCGCATTGCCGCCGAGGTAATGACCGCTTTCGCGAATCGACGCGGTATACGCCATGTAGTCTCCGTACATCTGATCGCCTTCCGCCTTTGACATGCGATCCCACTGTCCTTCGTCCGAGTAAATCAGGCACAAATACTTCATGGTGCACTCCGAAAGAGGGTTTCCGGCACGGCAAGACGTCGTGCTCACTCACTAGTCGACTGCAGGCCGCTCAATTCGACAGATCATCCGACAATTATCGAAGTTCTTTTCGGATCACGAGCTTGAGCCCAGACCACACCTCGTTCACGGCGCACACCTTGACGTCGACGAATCCCATCGGAAGCGCAATGGCCCGAATGGTGTCCTCGGTAATATCGGTCTTCACCTTCGACAACTTCTTGGGCCACGACACCCATACCGCCGCGTCGGGACGAACCGCGGTTCGCATGGCCGTCAGCGACGTTTCGAGTGCGGTCGCACGATCGACAAAGAGATGCACAACATCCGTACGGCTCGTAACGCGCGTCGAAAACGTGACGTTGTCGGGCAACGGCGCGAGCAGTTGTGCATACTCACTCGGTGCGTTTTTTGCGACGACTGATGAACCGGCGACGATGCCAAGCTTTTTCGCCAGTGGCGTTCCAGAGTACCCAGCGCCCTTCGCGATCATGCGAGCAATATCGCAGTGGCACGCAGGGATAGTGCGCGCGTCGCGTCAGTCACCTGCACTCGGCAACGGCGCCATGTCGCGCGGCCTTGTCTCATGCGAGGAGGGCTGGCGAACACCCAGTCCTTTCATAAAGCGTTTGAGAAACGCGGCGCGCCACTCTTCGAGAATCTCGTACACGGTCGGAATGACAACCAACGTCAGCACCGTCGACGCAATCACGCCGCCAATCACAGCGCGGCCCAGCGGCGCGCGGAAATCCGCACCTTCGCCGTAGCCAATCGCGACGGGAATCATGCCGGCAACAAGCGCGATGGTGGTCATCATGATCGGGCGCAACCGAATGCGACCGGCCTCGATAAGTGCTTCGCGCAACGGGATGCCGCGCTCTTTGTGCGACCACTTCGCAAAGTCGATCAGCAAAATCGCGTTTTTCGCGACGATGCCCATCAGCATCATGACACCAATCAGGCTCATGACATTGAGCGTGTCACGCAACGCGAGCAGCGCAATCACCACGCCAATGAGTGACAGCGGCAGCGAGAACAGAATCGCCAAGGGATCAATGAACGATCCAAACTGAATGACGAGTACGAGATACATCAGCGTCACGGCGATGCCGAGTGCTGTGATGATGGCGACGAACATCTGATTCTGGCTTTCGACTTGGCCGCCCTGAACGATACGATAGCCAGGCGGCAGCGGTACGAGTCCGATCTTTCGCGTGACTTCTTGTGCGACGTTTCCGACAGATGCGCCCAGCACGTTGGCGCCGATGGTGACGACGCGTTGCCGTTGAAAGTGATCGATCTGTGCGGGTCCTGATTGTGCGCGAATCGTCGCGATCTGCTGCAGTGGTACAAACCGTGGCGCATCGCCGGCGAGCGCGGCTCCGCCGCCAACAATGATTGGCAATTGTCCTAAGTCGGCGCTGCGCGAGCGCGATTCGGGCGCGACGCGCACGTGGACGTATCGCGACACTCCAGCGGGATCGACCCACGTGCCCGCGTCAACGCCCGCGAACGCAAACCGGAGCGCGTTGGAGAGTTGTCCAAGATTGACACCAATCGCGGCGGCAAGTCCGCGATCCACATTGACGGCGAGTTCAGGCTTTTGTCCGCGCGTTGAGAGGCCAACATCGACGACACCCGGTACGCTGCGTGCGGAGTCGGCAATTTGTTGCGCGAATTTGGCGAGCGTCGAGGCGTCGAGCCCCTGCAACTGCAGTTGCAACTGTTTTTGATTGCCGCCAAAGCCGCCGGCGGCAAATGTATATGCCTTGGCGCCGGAGATACGCGCAACTTCGTTGCGTACGACGCGCGAAAAATCGTCCTGGCTGATGTTGCGATCATGTTTTGGCACGAGGCGCACGTACACGGTCGCAGCATCCGTCGCGCCCGAACCAGCTGCATTGCCGACGGTGGTGTACGTGTACGCAACTTCTTTGTGCGCGCGCACCATCTGGCTAACTTCTTCGGCCCGCAGCGCGGTGTACTGCAAACTCGAGCCCGGCGGCGCTTCGATTGCCACATTGAGTTCGGCGTTGTCGCTAAGCGGCTGAAAACCAAATCCGCCAAACTGCGCCTGCAATATCACCGCTGCGACGAGCGTCACGAACGCCATCGTGACCATCCACCAGCGATGATCAAGCGCCCATCCGATCACGTGCGTGTATCGTTCCGACTGCCGATCAAACCACGCGTTGAAGCGATCAAGCGCACGCGTGATGAATCCACGCTGTGCCGGTTCGCGATGCGGATCGGCCCAATACGCTGACAGCATTGGATCGAGCGAGAATGAGACGAGCAGCGAGATCAGCACCGCACTCGCGATCGTAATCGCAAACGGCTTAAAAATCTGGCCCGCAATACCGGCCATGATACCGACGGGAATGAACACGGCAACAATCGAAAACGTTGTCGCCGTCACCGCGAGTCCGATTTCATCGGTGCCGTCATGCGACGCGGTAAAATGATCTTTGCCCATCTCCACGTGGCGTACAATATTTTCGCGCACGACAATCGCGTCGTCGATCAGAATGCCGATCGCGAGCGAAAGTCCCATCAACGACATCACATTGAGCGTAAAGCCAAACATGAGTAACGGCACGAACGCTGCCATGACTGACACGGGCAGCGCGAGCCCAGTGATCACCGTTGAACGCCAGGAATTCAAAAACATGAACACGACGAGCACCGTCAGAAACGCGCCTTCGATGAGCGTTTCTTCGACGTTTCTCACGGAGTTTGCAACGCGTACACCCGCATCGCGCACAAAATCAATGCGTGTGCCGGGTGGCAGCGTCTGCTGGAGTTCAGCGACGCGCGCGCGGACGAGATCACTCACCGCCGTCGTGCTGTACTCCTTGCCCTTCACGATGTCGAGGCCGATTGCTGGCGCACCATTGTAGAGTGCCGCCGATGTCGGCTCGGCGACACCTACGTCGACGTCGGCGAGATCGCCCAATCGAATGGACTGCGCGCCGCGCTGCGCAACAACGATCTGTGAAAACTCGTCGGGATTGGTGATGCGACCAGCGAGCCGTATGGTGCGCTGATCGAGCTCAGAATTGATACGGCCAACCGGCGCCGAAAAATTTTGCGTGCGCACGGCCGTCACAACCTGATCGATGCCAACCCCAACCGCGGACAGTGCTGCGGGGCGCACGTTGACATTGAGCTGTGCACTGTCACTGCCTACGACGTTGACTTGCGCTACGCCCGCTATTGATCGCAGTTCGCCGGCAATGCGCTGCTCGGCAAGCTGACTCAGTTGCGCGACCGACATCGTCTTTGACGTGAGTGCCAGCGACACGATTGGTAGCGCGCCCGGGTCAAAGCGCCTGATGCTGGGTTCAATGATTTCAGCCGGCAACTGGCCGCGCACCGACGCAATAGCGTCGCGCACATCTTGCGTTGCCTGATCGACGTTCTTGGAGAAGCTGAACTGTAAGACGATCTGCGCGAAACCGTCGGTCGACGACGAATTGAGTTTCTCGAGGCCGTTGATGCTGGCGAGTTTGTCTTCGAGTCGCGTGACGACTTCGCGTTCGACGACATCCGGTGACGCGCCCGGATACGCGACACCGACAAACACTATCGGTTGGGCGAAATCGGGGAACTCGTCTGTATCGAGCTTGAGAAGCGACAGCGTTCCGAACGCGACCAGCGCCAACATGCTGACGATGGTAATGATCGGGCGCTTGATCGCGAAATCGGAGACGAACATCTGAGGTCCTGTGCAACGTTGAGTGCGAAGTTCGCCGGCACGAGCGTGACGCTATCGATCCATCACCGACAAATACGCGCGCCACGGGCCGACCGCGTCCCGATACTGCTTGGCCATCACCCGAGTAATCTGCGTAAGATGGCCGAGGTCGTGTGCCACCCACGTCGCCAGCAGCTCCCGAAGGGTGACCGCGCCAAAGGCCGGGTGCATTCCCTCCCGCACGAGCTGCGAATCGGTGAGCGTCCACGACTCTAGCGTACGCAAGTTATCAGCACGCGCGGTCGCAAATTCGTCAAGCAACTGCGCGAGTGACTTGCCGGCGCTTTCGCGAAACTGTGCCAATCTGTCGTACGGTTCAAACGTGCGAGCGGTTCCTTGGGACAAAATGATCTGCGCGCGGGGAATCCAGTCGGTGCGTTCGCCGTGGAGTAAATGACCGACGACGACGTACGGACTCCAGCTGTCCGGCCCTTCGGTGGCGTCGGTCCAATCGGTCGACAGCCCAGAGAGCAGAGCACGCAGCGCAGCGGGCGTGCGCTGCAAAACGGCCGTCGCGTGCGCGAGTGAAAAGTCCACGCTACGATTCGTCGTGCATCAGTCCCACGCCAATGTGCTCCTTGAATGCGGCAAAGTAGAAAAATGTCTTCTTTAACTTGAATGCTGGCATGCGATAGCTGATGGTTTCCGTCGCCTCGGGCACTGCGTCGCGCACGAGGGAGCGAATCTTTTTCAATATTGGCCGCGCTTCGGGCGCGGCGACGTTGATGTACGCGTCGATGTCTGCTGCAGCGTCTCCCGCTTTCATCGTGCGCTCCTCGCAAGTTGCAACGTCGCTGGTTTGGTCGCGTGCGCCAAATCGAGCGTATCGTGTAACACCGGAATGGTGATCATCAGCTCGCGCGTATCGTCACCGATACGCGCCAATCGCACACGCACGAAAAATCCAGTCAGGCTCGAGATTTGCTCTTTGCCGTTGGCCGACCACAAATCAAGGTCGCCAATGGCGGCACGTCGACCCGCTTTTGCGAATCCGACATCCGTTAAGCGATACTCTGCGTGTGAAGGATGCGGCTCACTCACCACGACGCGCGTCACCGGACCCTGCGGTGGACCGTACTGCAGCACGCCAATCACCGTTGTGTCGCGATTCGCTTCGGGCGGCATCATGGGCGTCGACATATCCAAATACGCAACGCGTCGAGTCAGTGCGCTGTTCGGCACCGTCAGTGCACGCAGATCACGGCCGCGCACGCCGTCCATCTGCGTCTGCACAAACGGTGCCGTTCCCGTCAGCAAATACACAAACGTTAATGCGTTTGCGCTGGCGCAACACCCGTACAATGTTGCGCGATAGTACTGCGTCCACAGTTCGCCATCGTCGACAACGAGGGATTGCCGCCACTTGGGTGTGCGTGAGGTGTTTATGCTGTCGGTCCACGCTTCGAGCGCGATGCGTCCCTCAGTGTCGCGCTCGCCGTCCAAGCAGCAGTGCAGCGTCGACGTTTCATGGATCACCATGCGCTTGGGCGCCATCGTATCACGCGCATACCACCGCGTAATCAGATAACGCTCACTGGTGAGCACGGTGCGGGATACGCCTGCTGAGTCGCGGCGCACGATCGAGGCGATCGACTTGTGCGCGGTGTCTGCACGCGTGCGTGTCGTTCCGGACTGTCTGTTGGTCGGTTGCGCGCTCGCACGCGATTCGCCGCCGCTTGCACAGCAGAGCAGCGCCACAGCAGTCGTGACGCGCACGCCCCACGAGGTACGAATGCGACCGCTCACGCGACCGTTCCGCGATCGAGCACCACGGCACTCGTCAAATGCGCCGTCACGTTGGCAAGCGTCTTAAACATGTCAGGAATAGCATCGAGTGCGATGAGAATACCAACACCTTCAACGGGAATGCCATGCTGCGCGAGCACGGGCGAAAGCAGAAACAGGCTCGCTGACGGCAAACCGGGCACACTAAATGAAAGCAGGGTGGCCGTGATCACGATCGACACCAGCGACGCCGCGCCAAAAGTCACGCCGTACAACTGCCCCAAAAACAACATCCCTACCACCCACGCTATTGGCACGTTCAATCGAAACGTGGAGACGGCCAATGGCAGCACCACACCACTCGCTCGCGGCCCGCGATGCAACGTATCACGGACAGCGGTGATCATCGCTGGCAACGCCGCCAGCGACGATCGCGCGCTAAACGCGGCGGCTTGGGCTGGTAACGCGGCCGACGCAAACCGTGCGAGCGACACATGACCAAACACCGTTGCCACCGGATACAGGCACAACGTGAATGCAAAAAGAATCGCCGAAAGCGTCACCACGTAATGCAACAACGCCCCGGCTGACGACGCCCCCATCTTGATGCCAAGCCCCACCGCTAACGCGAAAACGCCGATCGGCGCAAGCGCGAGCACCCACTGCACAAGTATCAACAGTGCATCCGAGATACCGCGACACACCAACAACAACGTGTCGCGACGCTCGCTGGGAATACGCGTGAGCGCGAAGCCGAGTGTCAACGCAAACACGACCACAGGCAAAATTGCTCCGTCCGCCGCCGCCTTGATCGGATTGGCCGGAACCATGTCGACGATGCGCTGGGCCAGCGTCGGCATCGCGGCCGGGGTCGTCGCCGTAGCGCTGGCGAGCGATTCGCGAAGCCGTGCGGCAACATCGGGAGCGAGGTGCAGAGAGCGAAAAGATATCGGTGCGAGCACCGCTGCGAATGCGCCGCTGGCCAGCAGCAGCGCGCAAAACACGCCGACCGCCGAGAGTCCAAGTCGACCCAGCTGCTTGGCATCGCCGGATTGCGCGACGGCAACGATCGTGAGCGTCGCGACCAGTGGGATCACGGTCATGCGAATGGCATTGATCCACAGCGTGCCGATGACGTCAAACACACCCGCTGAACCTCGGAACGCCGGCGTTCCGTACGCGGTGAGCAGCGCGCCCACTGAGACGCCGACGACGAGAGCCAGCAACACCAAACCGGCTTGGGACTTGGGGCGGGCAACAGTCGCGGGAGACTGGGGCCCACTCATTGTATGATCGGGCGAGCGAAGGGCATGGCTCCATTCAACGCCTCGGCACTCATTCCGCAAGAGCGAAAGGAAAGAGCGCCCGAACATTTGCCAAACCTACCCAACGCCCGTACGATTCCTGCTGCTTATGACGAACCCATTGCCGCCGTCAGCCGACCTAGGTCGGCTCCGCATTAATCGCGATGCGCCTCCTCCGGGGGTGCAAAGCGCCGTAATGCGAAATCTGGTGCTTTTACTCATCGTCGCTGGCCTCATTGCGGCGGCCGTGTGGTACATGCGCGGCCGTTCGGTACCGGTCGTCCAAGTGACCACCGTCGGCTCGCCCATCCGCGCAGGAAATGGCACGAGTTCGGCCGTTACGAGCGTGACCGCAAACGGCTACGTGGTTGCGCGAACGAAAGCATCGGTGTCGGCGAAAGCTGCGGGCCGACTCGCGTTCTTGGGTGTGAGCGAGGGGTCCTTTGTTCAGCAAGGCACCGTCATCGCGCGACTCGACAACGCCGAATTTCAGGCGGGCATTGCTCAAGCCGAAGCCAACGTCGCGGCTGCCGACGCCACTTCAATTGAAGCGATCGCCGATCGCGATCAAGCGGCGCGTGAATCAGCGCGGCTGCGCGACATGCGCACGCAAAACGCCGCACTGGTGTCGCAACAAGATGTCGATGTCGCGGTGAGTCGCGCGGCGCAGTCCGAAGCGCGCGTGAAAGCGGCTGCAGCGCGGAAGCGGGTTGCCGACGCCGGTCTCACACTCGCTATCGCGAGCAACGACAACACGATCATTCGCGCGCCATTTACCGGAACGGTGCTGCGCAAAGACGCCGAAGTCGGTGAAGTGGTTGCGCCAAGTGTCGGTGGCGGACTAACGCGCGGTGCGGTGGTGACAATGGCAGATCTATCGACGCTCGAGGTAGAAGTCGATGTGAACGAAGCCTACATCGCGCGTGTCACTAAAGGCCTCAAAGCGCGCATCACGCTCGATGCGTATCCGGATACGTCATTTCGCGGAACGGTGCGCCAAGTCGTGCCAACCGCTGATCGTCAGCGCGCAACCGTGCAAGTGAAGGTGTCGATCATCGATCACGACGCACGCATTCTTCCTGAGATGGGCGCAAAGGTCGACTTCTTAGCAGCAGAAGCACCCGTCGCTGCGGGCGCGGCGACAGCGCCGGCGAAGTTGGTGCTGCGCGTGCCTGTAGCAGCCGTACGCGAGAGCGGCGGCAAATCCGTTGTGTGGTTGGTGCGCGGCGAAACGCTTGTGCGTCGCGAAGTCGACGCAGGTCCTGTGAGCGCAGGCTTTCGTGAAATTCGGTCGGGACTGACGGGCGGAGAGCAGTTGCTGATCGGCGGCGTGGAAGCGCCCGTTGAGGGCATGCGTGTGAAGGTTGGCGCGTAAGACGCAGACGTGCGCAATCGTGCGCACCCTTTCCCTGTAGGAGATGCTACGATGGCGCTCGTCGAAATTCGTGATGTGTACAAATCGTTTCGTCGCGACACGCAGTCGGTCGACGTGTACACCGGCCTCTCCGTCGATTTTGCCGAGGGCAGTTTCACGGCATTGATGGGGCCATCGGGTTCGGGAAAGTCTACGCTGCTCAATCTTGTCGCGGGGTTAGACAAGCCAACAAGCGGCACGGTGAAGGTGGAAGGTGCGCTGGTGAGTTCGATGAACACTGCGCAGCTCGCAACGTGGCGCTCACGCACGATTGGATTTGTGTTTCAGTCGTACAACTTGTTGCCCGTGCTCACCGCACAACAAAACGTCGAGCTGCCACTCTTGCTCACCAACTTGAACAAAAAGGATCGCGCTGAACGGGTCGGGATTGCGCTCGGCGTTGTTGGTCTTGGCGATCGCATGGATCACTTTCCGCGTCAACTGTCGGGCGGTCAAGAACAGCGCGTTGCGATCGCGCGCGCCATCGTTGCCGATCCGCAACTGATTTTATTGGACGAACCGACCGGTCAACTCGACGCCAAGAGTTCGGATGAAGTACTCGGCCTGTTGCAGCGCCTGAACAGCGAGTTCAACAAGACGGTCATCATGGTGACGCATGATCAAAAGGCGGCCGATCGCGCGAAGACCATTTTGCATCTGGAAAAGGGTGTGCTCGTCGAACGGCAAACCGCATTCGCCGGAGCGTCGTGATGAAATACTTCCCCCTCG
>JANXUN010000116.1 GCA_025356185.1 Gemmatimonadaceae bacterium | reverse complement strand
CGTCGGGCTTGCATTCGCAAGGATTGGCGGCGATCGCCAACGTATCAGCGCACGAGTTGTCCGAAGCGTTGACCGATCCTGCTTCGCCGGGCGCGTGGTATGACTCGCAGGGCTACGAGAATGCCGACAAATGCGCGTGGGTGTTCAACGCGACGTCGTTGCAAAGCTTCTCGAACGGCAGCCAGTGGAAAGTGCAGGGTAACTGGTCGAATCGTGCGTATAACGCCGGCACAGGCTACGCCAACCGCAGCGGACAGAAGGGTTGCATCAACCAGTATCCGTAATGCGATGAATGTGCAGGCGCGCGAAGCGCGATAAAAGGGCGCCGGTCAATGTTGACCGGCGCCCTTTTTATTGCGCAACCTTGTGGCTTATGGCACAAACGCTGGCGCGGCGGGAGCCGTGCCTATTTCTTTCTTACTGCGCGTGATCTGTGGTTGACCCGCCGCTTTGAGCGCGGCGTTCACCTTGGGAAGCTCGCTTGCAATGATACGCTCCATGCGCGCGATCTGCGTACCAAGCAAAGGCGACAATACGTTGAACACATCGTACGCTTGCTTGGGCGGACGACGCTCACCACTGGAGACAAAGCTCATCAGTCCGCCGATTTGATCGTTGAGACGAATCGGATAGTTGAGCGGATCTTGCCCCGACTGATTCTTGGTTTGATAGAGTGAATCTTCGACAGCACTTAAGCTGTCGGCAAACGTTTTCACGAGCGGTCCAAATGTGGTGTTGGCCGTCATCTTCGTGGCGCGATCTTTGAGATCCGTCTTGAGATTGCGAATCTCGATCACGCCTTCATTCGCTTTCGTGACCTTGTCGCGCACCTGTAACCCAAGTCGCGTCTGCTCGACGAGATCGGCTTCAGTCGCTGCGCTGCGTGGATCGGGTTTTACGACATACTGATACGAGATCGGTGCGTTGCTGCCGGCCGTCATCTTGACGGTGTACAGTCCCGGCGCCATCGCCGGTGCGCCACCACGTCCCGCCCAGTTAATCATGTTGCGAAATGTCACGGCGCTTTCGTGACGCATGGTCCATGTGTAGCGATTGATGCCTTTGCGATTGGTGGGTTTCGGCGCGACTGGTGCACCAAACCCAAAGCCACCACCACCCGCGCCTGCTGCTGGCGGCGTGGGATTCGTGTCCGTCGCCGCAACGGTCGCAAGCAGTTTTCCGGCCTTATCAAAGAACTCGAACTTGACCGGCATCGAATCGGCAGGCAAGCGATAGACAAACGTTGGCGCTGCTTGACCATTCAAGCGCAACACGGGCAGCGGCTTGTACAAGAACGGCACGCTCACCGCCTTTTCGACTTCGGGTGCTTCGCGCAGCGGCGTGAGATTTTCCATGACCCAAAACGCGCGACCATGTGTCGCAATCGCGAGATCATCGTCGCGCAACATCATGTCGTGCACAGGCACCGGCGGCAAATTCTTTTGCAGCGATGTCCACGAGTCGCCCTTGTTGTACGACAACCACACACCGCGTTCCGTCGCCGCGTACAGCATGCCGGGGCGATGTAAATCTTCGCGAATCGCACGCGTGAACTGATCGGCGGGGATGCCACTCGTGATCTTGGTCCACGTCACGCCGTAGTCTGTCGTGCGATAGAGATACGGCGTAAAATCGTCCATCTGATAGCGATTACCCGCCGCGAACGCCGTGCCCGAAGCAAACTGACCGGCTTCGATAATCGACCAGCGCATCCACTCGGGAAGTCCTTTGGGCGTGACGTTCTTCCACGTCACACCATTGTCGCGCGTCACATGAATCAGCCCGTCATCCGATCCCGTCCAAATCACACCCTTCGTGATTTTTGATTCGGCGATCGTAAACACCGTGCCGTAGTACTCGACACTCGTTTGATCTTTCGTGATCGGTCCGCCCGACGCGCCAAGCGTGCGCGGATCGTTACGGGTAAGGTCTTTCGAGATCGCCGTCCACGTATCGCCACCGTTGATGCTGCGAAACACGACATTCGATCCGACATAAATCGTATTCGGATTATGCGGTGAGTGCACAATGGGGTACGTCCACTGAAAGCGATATTTGGAATCTTTCGCATCGTGACCCATTGGGTTGAGCGGCCACGGATCAAGCGCATCACTCTTGCCCGTTCGCCGATTGAGGCGATCGAGGCTGCCACCGTAGTTCGCACCGAACATGATGTCCGGATCAATCGGATTGGACGAGATGTACCCCGACTCGCCTCCGGCAACTCCATAAAACTCAGAGAACGGCGATGCGGGAGTCGCCGAGCCGCCGGCACCCGGAGGTCCACCACCGCCGCCACGTCCAAACTGCTGTGCAACGCGCACTGGTCCACACGATGAACCGGCGTCTTGCTTCGCACCGCACACGTGATACGGAAAGTGATTGGTGAGGTGCACATGATAGTACTGACCTGTCGGCGCGACGACGCGATTCGAGGTCGTTCCGCCGTCGGTTGTGACGATCACTCCATTGTCGTGTGCCACCGCAATGCGTTTGGGATTGGTTGGATCGATCCAAATGTCGTGATTGTCTCCACCACCAAACCCACGAGTAAATGTCTTGCCGCCGTCCTTTGAAATCATTGGACTTACTTGCGGCGCATACACCACGTTCGTGTCCTTCGGATCGGCGTACAACTTGGAGTAATACCACGCGCGTTGACGCAGATTGCGATCACCCGATGTAAACGCCCACGTCGCGCCCGCGTCATCACTGCGATACACACCACCACTCGGTTCGTGCTCAACGATCGCCCACAGCCGACTGGGTTTCGCGGGAGACACCGTGATGCCGATCGCGCCCAGTGGACCGCTTTGGGGAAGTCCGGGATTGCGCGTGATGTTGGTCCATGTGTCACCACCGTCGGTGGTTTTAAAAATTGCGCTTCCCATGCCGCCACTCACGAGCATCCACGGTGTGCGTCCGGCTTGCCAGAACGTGACGTAGATGATTTTCGGATTGCTCGGATCCATGATCATGTCGGCAACGCCCGTGCTATCGTTGCGAAACAAAATGTTTTTCCACGTCTTGCCGCCATCCGTACTGCGATAGACGCCGCGTTCTTTGTTGGGACCGAACACGTGGCCGAATCCGCCGACGTACACGATGTCGGGGTTGTCGGGATTAATACGAATGCGTGAGATGTACTGTGTTTCTTTCAGCCCCATGTACGACCACGTCTTGCCAGCGTCGGTGCTCTTCCACACGCCATCGCCATGCGACACGTTGCCGCGAATGGGTGTTTCACCACCGCCGGCCCACACAACGTCGGGATTTGACTGTTGCACCGCCACCGCGCCGATTGTACCGCCAAAGTAGGCATCGGTGACGGGGAAGGCAGTCTTGCCGCCGTCGGTCGACTTAAAGACGCCGCCACCGGTGGTGCCCATGTAGTACTCGTCGGGACGCGCGGTCGAACCGGCGACCGCCACCATGCGACCCGCTTGATTCGGGCCGATGTTTCGCCACGACACGCCGAACGAGGTGTCGGCGGCCGGAGGGCCACCGCGACCGCCGCGGCCTCCGCCACCTTGGGCAGAAAGCGGACCAGCGGACGCGAGCGCGCAGGCGGCGCTCAGAACGATGAATGCGGTGCGTTTCACGAGAGGGGCGGGTGGGGGCGTGGGTGTGCGATCGAGGTCCAAACGACTCAAGTCCAAAACACCGGAATTTTGCCTCGGCACATGACTAAACCATGTCGTAAACCGCGCAGCCGTCGGCATTTGCGGCGTGTCGCACGGCTGTCGATTGTCGTGCCCGGAGAGAATTTTCGCTCGAGCAATCGCGTTCTCCGCGGTATGCTTGGCAAAGTTACACGCCTTCAACGTGGAGGAGTTGCGGTCAATGAAACGCCCAACGGTCATACTCGCCGCCGCGATGGTGTCGGTGACGGTCCTCCTTGCCGCAGTGCGGACCAGCCGCGCTCTGAATGCGGCGCTCATCGTTCAGGACGAGGTGCTCGCGCTTAGCAGTCAGCATCGCTACGCAGAAGCGATCGCTGCCGGGCATCGGTATTTCGCGTCCGAACGTCGCACGTCGGTGACGACCGAGGAGCGCATGTTGCTCACGACCGTCGCGACGCACGAGCTGCTGTCAAGCGATCGCCCGGCCGCGACCCAAACGCTTGATGACTTTGATCGCGGATGCGGACGATTGCAGGTCTCGACGAATATCGCGAATCGCAATTATGCTGCGCGGCTGCGGCGCGTCGTGAATGGTGAGCCGATGACACTGCTCAATGCGCGTCCCCAGCCGAGTCGAGACACCACAATGTTTGGCAAACCCACGGGGCCGCGCTAGTGCGTCACTAGGTTGAACGCATGACCCTACGGCTACACTTTCTGCGGCACGGACAAACTGAATCAAGTCGCGATAACGTGTTTTGCGGCGGCTCAAACGACGTCGCGCTCCTTGATGACGGCGTTGCGATGGCGGAAGCGTTCGCCGAGTCGTATCGGAATACCGCGTGGGCAGCGATCTACAGCAGCCCGCAGCAACGAGCGCTGAAAACTGCGCAAACGATCGCGGTGCGATACGGCCTGCACGTACGCGCCGACGCGGATCTGCGCGAAATCGAGTACGGCGCGTGGGACGGACTCTCCGCCCAAGTCGTCGACCGCGATTTTCACGACGCGTACGAACGGTGGACGGCCGATCCCGCGTGGAACGCACCAACGAACGGCGAGACCGCAGTCGCATTGGCGCGCCGCATGTTAGGCGCCGTTGAACGCATCACCAGCACTGTCACGGATGGCGATGTGCTGGTGGTGTCACACAAGGCAGCGATTCGCGCGCTGCTCTGCACACTCCTCGGCGTTGACGTCGGCCGCTTTCGCTACCGATTTGGTTGCCCCGTCGGATCTGTGAGTATCGTCGAGTTCACCGGGCGCGGTCCACTAGCCCACGCGATCGGCGATCGCTCGCATTTAACGGAACGGCTGCGCAATTTGCCCGGGACGTAGTTGCTGCGGCTTACACTCCCCACGATTGGTGATTCATGATTTGTAAAAGTTCGCGCATTGCGCTTGGGCTTATTTCGACCTTCTCGGCGAGCATCGCTGTCGCACAATCTGCCGCGGTGCAATCGCCCGCTGCGCAATCTGCGTTGCCACCAAAGTCCAGCGACTATCTCTACTTGTGGACCGGCTCGAAAGACACCACCAAAACGGACTTCCTCGCGGTCATCGACGTTCGTCAATCCGTCGGTCGATTTGGAACGCTCGTCGCAACGGTGCCGGTGCCGGGGGTTAAAAACTGGCCGCACCATTCCGAACACAGCATGCCGGCCGACGGTCGCTTGTTTGTGAACGGGTTTGGCAGTGGACAGACGTTCATCTTCGACATGACCAATCCCGCCCAGCCCAAACTCGATGGACAGTTTGGTGACATCGCCGGTATGATGCATCCGCACAGTTTTTTGCGACTGC
>JANXUN010000089.1 GCA_025356185.1 Gemmatimonadaceae bacterium | reverse complement strand
GCCATCGAAGCGCCGCGCGTCGTTCACGAGCTGCGGCTCGAGAACGTCGGCTTTGAGTATCGCGAGGGACTGCTGGTCTTGAGCGATGTGTCGATCGATGTTCCGAGTGGAACCGTCGTCGCGTTGGTCGGACGTAGCGGTGCAGGGAAGACCACCATCACCGACTTGGTTGCGCGTTTTCATGATCCGTCGCATGGTCGCATTCTCCTGAACGGCACCGACATTCGCGATTACACGTTGCGCAGCTATCGCGACCTGCTGGGCATTGTGCAGCAAGATGTGTTTCTTTTTGACGGCAGTGTGCGCGACAACATTGCGTACGCGCGCCCCGACGCCAGCGACGAAGAAGTCATGCGGGCATCGCATCAGGCCAATGCGCACGAGTTTATCGCGCGCTTGCCCGAACGCTACGAAACGTTTGTCGGCGAACGCGGCGTCAAGCTCTCTGGTGGACAGCAACAGCGGCTCGCGATTGCGCGCGCCATTCTTGCCGCCCCGCAAATTCTCATTCTCGACGAAGCGACCAGCAACCTCGACACCGAAAGCGAACAGCTTATTCAAGAAGCACTCAACACGTTGCTCGCGGGCCGTACCACGTTTGTCATTGCGCACCGACTTTCTACGGTGCGCGACGCCGATCTCATTTTGCTGCTCGAAGACGGCAAAGTTATCGAGCATGGGACGCACGAATCGCTGATGGCAGTGCAGGGTGTGTATTACGAGATGGTGCAACGGCAGATCAAAGCGAGCGAAGAAGAGCGGGTGCTCGCATGAGGCACGCGCGTGAGCGGCTTGCCACACTGTGCCTCGTCGCGGCCGTGTCTCAGACACCGCTGCTTTTCGCGCAGACGAAGTCGGTCGAGCAAACGTCGCCGGGTACTCGCGAAGCACCGCGCCTCGTGGCGTCATTCGATGGATTGGGCGTCGGATTCGTTGGCCCGCAAGGCACCGCCACAGTGCGCAATCCATCAGATAACAGCCTGGCTGTCGGACCAAACCATATCGTGCAGATCGTGAACTCGCGCGTGGCGATCTACACGAAACGCGGCAAACGCTACGACACAACAGGTCGCGTCCTCTATGGGCCCGTTTCCACAAACAACGTCTTTCGCGGTTTTGGCGGGCCGTGTGAAAATCGCAACAGCGGCGACGCGGTCGCGCGATACGATCAGTTGGCCAAGCGCTGGCTGTTTGTCTTACCAATCTTTCAGCGCTCTCCGCGTCGGGCGATAGAGCCTCGCGAACCCAAGAATGGTGAGCCTGCTGCGCTCAGCATGATCGGTCGTGAGGGGCAGCCCGGCGCCGCGGTGCGACTGTACGAGCCGCCACCGCCACCGCCACCGCCACCGCCACCGCCGACAGCGACACCGACACAATCCACACCGCCAACCACGCGCCCCGCGCCCGACAGCGGTTCGTATTCGATGTGCTACGCGATCAGCACTGGTGACGATCCTTTCGGTCCATACTATCGCTACGAGTTTGTGCGGCCGCTATTCCCGGATTATCCGCGCCCCGCTGTGTGGCCCGATGGGTACTACATCCCAACGAGCACTAGCGACGATCTCATTCAAAAGCACGCGTGCGTCGTCGATCGCGCGCGCATGCTCAATGGTGAAAGCGCGACAGAACAGTGCGTCATCATTGATGACATCAACTTTCTGAACAACGTTGATCTCGATGGCACGCAGCTGCCCCCCAAGGGCGCGCCAAACATCATGATCGCTGCAGGTGGTACGCAGCTGAAAGGCGTGTTGCACGACGACGCGCTGTACGCATGGACCTTTCACGTGGACTGGCAGACTCCCGCCAACACACGCATACAAGGTCCGACAAAAATCACCGTAGCCCCGTACGAATATTTGTGCGGCGGCCAACTTACCAGTTGCGTGCCGCAACCTGGCGCTGAACGAAAGCTCGACGCGCAAGGCGACAAGTTGATGGCACGTGTGGGGTATCGACGCGTTGGCAGTCGCGAAATGATCGTGGCCGTGCATTCCATCAACACCGCCGCGAAGGGTGGTGGAGTGCGATGGTACGAGTTCACGGTC
>JANXUN010000068.1 GCA_025356185.1 Gemmatimonadaceae bacterium | reverse complement strand
GATGAGGGCGTCCTTCGTGATCTTACTGTAATACGTGACATCAAGATTGACCCGCTGACCGAACAGCTGCGCTTCAAATCCGGTCTCGTGCTCGGCCGAACGTTCTGCGCGCAAGTTATCGTTGCCGAGTGCGCCCTGAATGACGGTGGGCTGGTCGACGTTGGCGATGCTGGTCGTGTTCGCGGTATAGAAGCGCAATGCGTCATTCGGACCCGGCTGCACGCCCGACTGCCCGTAGGCGTAGCGGATTCGCATTGAGTTCACAAAGGACGGAGCCTTCCACCAATCTTCTTGCGAGATCAGGTAGGAGAGCGACGCTTTGGGATAGCGAATATCTTGGAATTTGGTGCCGAAAGCAGAGTTCTGATCAACGCGGATGGCGGCCGTTAAGAACAGCAAGTCGCGAACCGCCGCGGACTGCTCGATGAAGACGCCGAACGTTCGCTGTAACGTCGTGGCTTCGCCGACAACCAGTGTTGTTCCCGAGCCGACGCTCTGCGATCCCGGTGCGAGCTGCGATGAGCCCGTCTGCGCACCGAAGGAGCGGAACCCGATATACTGCGCGCCGACCGTGGTCTTCAGATTGAGCCACGAACGAGGTGCATACTGCGCGGTCGATCCGAGGTCAACGGTAAGATTGTTGATACCGACGTTGTTGATGCCGCGCGATCCCAGACGGGTGGTCGCGGTGAGCGGCGGCCCTTCACCACGGTACAGCAAGTTCTCATCGACGCGACCCGTCCAGTCATTGCCGATGGCTGCGCGATTCGATAGCCATGAAAAGGGTCGCCAGTTGGCGTTGGCCGACCAGATAAATCGATTCACGTTTTGGCCCGTGCGTTCCGACCACGAGTAGTACGGCGTCCATGCGCGATAGCCCATGAGCGGCGTTCCCACTGTCGTCACCGTGCCGTTGTCGGTCGTTCCTGGTCCACCAAAGACTTGACTACCGATACCGGCCGTCGCGTTGGACTCGAGCGAGTAGCGCTGATCGAGATTGATAAAATTCGTAGCGAGTGAAACGTCGAACTTGGAATTGATCACCGAGTTGATGTTCACGCGCAGCGTTCGGCGGTCGAGGGCGTTCGGTCTACTGGTCCAATCGCGCAACGGCAGTCCAAGAGAGTCCACGCGACGACGTTCGAATTGCGGCAACGACAAGACGCCTACCTCGCTCTCATCCTCGGCGGCAAGAAAATAGCGCGTGTTCTCGGTACCACCCGAGACTTGCACGCCGTATTTCGCGCGATTTCCGTTCGCGAGCGGCGTCAGGTCTTTATTGTCAAAGATATTGAGCGAGCTCGTGGAGTCCGCGAGACACTCGCCAGTGCCGATGCGCTGCAAATTGCAGAATCCGCGGGTCGACACCGTCTCTCCCGGTTTCTTGCCCCACGTCGTGTATGCGGCAGGATAGTAGTTGAGATCTTGCACGCTCCCGGCTTCACCAAAGATGCTCCACCGCGCGTCACCCGCGCGGCCTTTCTTGGTGGTCACAAGAATCACGCCATTCGCGGCGTCCGTGCCGTACAACGTCGCGGCGGACGGACCTTTCACCACTTCGATGCTCTCGATTTCTTCGGGATTGAGATCACCAACGCGGCTCGCGTTGTTGCCGCCGGTGGTGCCCCCGTTTCCAGTCACGGTGCTGAAATTCGCATTGTTACTTGTCATGCGAATGCCGTCGATAATCCAAATCGGCTCGTTGGACAAACTCACAGAGTTCATGCCGCGTACGCGGATGCGCGCGCCCGTGCCTGTCTGTGTCCCACTCGTCACCGACACGCCGGGTGCGCGGGAGTTGAGCAGGTCGTTCAGGTTAGTGACCGGTGCCGCCTCCATAACCTTGGCGGCGTCGATGTTTGCCGTTGCGTTTCCGATCTCGACTCGACGCTGCTCACCCGTTGCAGTGGTCACGACCGGTGTCAGGTTGACGGCGGCTTCGACCAGCGAGATTTCGAGACTCACTCCCTGTCCGGAGGCGACGGTAATGCGCTTGGATTGCTCGGTGTAACCCACGCGCAACACACGTACTGTGTAGTCTCCCGCACCCGGGACGCGCAGTGTGACTTTGCCGTCAGCGGTAGTTTGTCCGGCCAGGCTGGTGTTTGCGATCAGGACGCGCGCTGCTTCGACAGGTCGCTGTCTCGCGGCATCAATTACGCGTACGGTCAGAAGTCCGGGACTTCCTTGTTGTGCGTGTAACGTCAGAGAGGACATCGTGAGCAACATCACCGGCGCCAACAGGCGGCGGAGGAACTGATTCATTGGGCCATCTCCGAAAAGAGGGGAGGAGCGCTGCAGCGTGAGTACAATGCATCACACCGCTCAACACCACAACCTGCAAGAGTCACGATGCGTCACCGCATAATCTCGTTCGACATCGTCGGCTGGAACACGAGGAGGCGCGCTCGCGTTCCCGCCGGCTCGTTGAGATGATCGCGTACGCACTGCAGCATCATCAGGGTGGGCGGCTTCGCGAGGCGGAAGCGGGGTACCGCGCAGTGCTCGCACGGGAACCCGCGCACGTCGACGCGCTCTATCTGCTCGGAGTCCTGCTGCATCAAACTCGGCGATCGGGCGAGGCAATTGAGTGGGTCCAGCGCGCCATCGCCCGCAACGCATCACGCCCTGAGTTTTTCAACACGCTTGGCGATGCACAGCGAACAGAGGGTGCGTACGCTCTGGCTGAGTCGTCGTTTCGACAGGCACTCGCCCTTCGCGTCGACTACACCGATGCGCAGTTGAACCTCGCGCGCACACTGCACGCGCAAGGCAAGTTGGAGGAGACGCTGGTGTTGTTGTTTGAGGCGGTCGCGGCACAACCAACCGAGCCAGCGCTCCGACATCTTCTTGCCTCAATGTTGCACGGTGTGGCACTCGGCTCGGCGAATCAGACTATTCGTCAGGTGCTGCTGGAGCTGTGCACCGATGACAGTATTGGTGCCGAATCGATCGCGGGCGCGGTGCTCGGGCTGGTTGCAAGCAGCGACGCGTTTCGGGCCGTGGCAGACGCGTGTCAGCGAGGTGACGATCCGCTGGGCACGCAGGTCGCGGCGTCGTTGACGGTCATGACGGATTCACTGCTTATCGCCATACTGCCGCGAATTGTGGTGCACGACGCGTCGATTGAACGAGTGCTGACCGCGCTGCGATACGGCGTGTTAGTGGGCGCAACGGAGCGAGCGGAGGCGGGCGATATACCGCCAGCGATGAACGATTTTGCAATCGCCCTCGCACGTCAGTGCTTCAATACCGAGTACGCGTTTGCCACGACGATCGATGAGGAGCAGCGTGTTGCCGCACTCGCGCGCGAGTTATCGGCCCAACTGAGTAATACCGCCAATACCATCGACATCGTGGACGATCGGCTTACCGTGTTCGCGATGTACGCGCCACTACACGCACTTCGCGATTGGGAGAGACTGCTGGACGTCGATGCGTCGTGCGTGCGCGCGCCATTGGGCGCGCTGATTCGTGCGCACGTTGTCGACCATGCACGCGAGTGTTCGCTGGCCGCTCAGCTGTCGAGCGCAGCGGCGGTGAGCGACGAGGTTTCGATCGCTGTTCGCGAACAATACGAATCCAATCCATATCCCCGCTGGCTGACGCTGCCGCAGAGTTCCATCACCAGTGTTACGGCGCTGATATCCGCACTCCGTCCCGACCATGCACTTCCGCGCGCGCCCCACACGATTCTTGTTGCTGGCTGCGGCACGGGTCAACAGGCACTCACAACCGCGCGATCGTTTCCGGAGGCGGAGGTTACCGCGTTCGATTTGAGTGCTGCAAGTCTCGCGTATGCGTCGCGAATGGCGGAGGCGCTCGAGGCGCGCAATGTTCATTTCGCGCGCGGCGATATCATGCAGTACGCCGGTCACGACGGAGAGTTTTCCATCGTTGCGTGTTCGGGGGTGTTGCATCACCTGGCCGATCCGATGGCCGGCTGGGAGCGGTTGCTCGCGGCGCTAGCGCCGAATGGTGTGATGAAGATCGGACTGTACAGCACCATCGCACGCCGTGCCGTCGCTGCGGCTCGCGCATTCGTAGCCGAGCACCATTTTGCATCGGATGCGCGAGGAATTCGCGCGTGCCGTCAAGCAATTCTTGCACTGCCCGACACGCATCCTGCGCGCGCCGTTGCACAATTTGCGGACTTTTTCTCACTAAGCGGATGCCGCGATTTGGTGATGCACGTGCACGAACGCACGTACACGATTCCCGACCTCGCGGAGTGCCTGACTGCGCGCGACCTCGCGTTTCTTGGATTTCAGTTACCGCAGCCAGTGCAGGCACAGTTCGTCGCGACTCATGGCGCTGGTGCACTCAATGATCTCACCGCGTGGGATGCGTTTGAGCATGCGCATCCACACACTTTCGCGGCGATGTACCAGTTTTGGTGCGCGCGGCAGACCGACTAGCGTTCGCGTCCGACCGTCATTGACGGTGGTCTCCACGTCGCCGGGTCACTGTTGACGCCAAGCTTCGGACTGACTACCTCGAGGCGCTGAGTCCGCACTTCGATTAACACGACGCTCGTGTCGCGGTCGGGATAAAAGCTGTTCCACGCGCTATCCCAGTGCGCATCTTTGGTTGCGCGATCTTTCACTATGCGCGCAGTGCCAATCAACGTCACGTAGCTTTCGGTGACGTGATCGAAGTAGTGCAGCGCGACGTGCGGATCGCGTTGCACCTCTCCCACTTTGCGCGTGCGCGGATTGGTTGCCATCCATACGACCCACTGTGAGTCGGGTGACAGCGGCTGTACCGTGCGCGCTTGTGGATGTCCCGCAGAGTCGGTCGTGACGAAGGTTGCGAACTTCGCCGCGGTGATGACTTTTCGTGCGACCGCGGGCAGGCTGGCGATCACACCCGACTTGGCCACACTCAGAGTGCGCGGTTCTGACGTCGTGGATTTCGTTTGCGCGCGCGTTTCGGTCGCTGCAGCGAGCGTTGTGCATGTCGCGAAGGCTAGCAGTGCCGCGCGCGCGCACGTCGACCGCATTAACACCATGTTAGTACGCGTACCCGAAAATGATGTTCATCTCATCGGTAGACGCGAGCCCAAACCCAATCGTATGATCGGTCACGTTGTTGTACGTGACAACACTCACGAGCGCATCGCCCAGCTCAAGCACCAGTGGCGTGTCGAAATTTTGGAAGCCTGGGTGTTCCCAATCGAGATTGGTATAGACGGTGGTTTCCGACCCGTTTGCCTTGCGCACGTGAATCTCATATCGCTCACCCATGGAGTGCATGTGCGATGTGAGCCCTAGAATGGTAGTCTTTGTCCCCATCGTAAAGACGGTGCGAATGGTTGTGCGCTGCTTGGCAGGTAACGTGAACGACGTGTTAGGGTAGTTGAGCGTGCGCGCGACCGTTGTGACTTTGCTGCGATCGGTGGTATACAGGTTTGCGAACGCTTGTCCCGGCAAATCAATCGGCGCGCGATTCACATAGTGCACGTTGAAGTCCAACGAACTGTTTGCCGGTAACTTGAGCGCAACACCCGCTGGAAAGTTGTAATCAAAATCCGGCGTCATGGCGCCCGCGAAGTACACGTGGCAGGCCATGGGCAACATGTTGAGGAGGTTGAACGAGCCATCGGCGTTCTTGATGTCGCGCACAACATCCGGAGCGGGACGCGAGTTACAGGGAAACGTGGTCTTCGTATCGTCAAACTGATACAACAGCAAGTGGTGACTACCAGGCCTCATCCGCGACTGGATGCGCGTGATGTACAAGTCGGTGGGATTCGACACGCGTCGATACACAAATAGCTCGCGTTCTTGCGTAGGTGAAATCGCGAAACTATCGACGACGAGTTGTAGCCCCGTACCAGCAGCAGGAGCCGCCAGCGGTGAGAATGTCGCTGTTTGCGTACGCGCATCTTTGAGCACGAGCGTATCGGCCACATGACCCGTGCGCGGTGCTCCGGCTTCGATCCAACGGCGAATGTACTCCAGCTGTCCGGCGGTTAAGCCCTGCGTCGTTCCAGACGGCATCAGCAAGCCGTAGTCGCGGTTATGATGGCCGGGCACCCACGCGAGCTTGTGGTATAACAGCGAACTGTCCGCGTGAAACGCTTTGACCCGCGGCAACCCGTCGGCGTTGGCGATTTGCTGTACGGACGCCGCGCCTACTAGCTGTTGATACGCGGAGTCAGACGTGAGCACCAGCTGCGACTGACGTGCGAAGCTCATCCCGGTCGAATGGCACGAGATGCACTGCTTGTTCAGAATATCCGTCTGAATTCGTGCGAACGATCCATCGGGAATAGTAGGACCAGGTCCATTCGCGTTGGTGCTTTCGCCGCTGCACGCCGCCAAGAGGGCGAGCGAGAGTATCGAAACGACAGAACGTAAGTTGCTCATGCAGCAAAAGATGGTGCGAAACGACCAAACGTCTAGAGGCGCAGCCGATTCTTGGGCTCCTTTTGGCGCTCCAGTGCGTGGCTTAACGGGGCGCGATTACCGCGTCCACACGATCACCGCGCATCGCGCTTGCCGGAATGCCGCTTTGAACTCCAACGGGATTTCCGACGGCCCGGTATAGATCTCGACCGCGTCGACGGAATTGATGGAGATTTGATCGAGCGGATTGGCTTTGGGCATCGGTGCCGCCAGCACAGGCGGAATCGATCCACGCACTCGGCTTTCCGTAGGCACGTACTTCGCCGTGTCGGTGGCGACTTCGGGAATCGGTGAGGCGAGCAGCACGCCATCGACAAATACCACGCCGCCGGCGCATCCCCATCCGCGCCCCTTCACGCGACGAAGCAACTGGCTGAGATCGGTGATACCGATGCGCTCGATCTGCGCGCGCACAAAAAATTGCGAAGGCGGCGCGCCGGAGTGTTCGCGACGCGCCGCAAATCCCACGTCGATCAACTTTTCGGCAAGTGCTTCGGCGCTGGTGACCACCGGCGCGAGAATGCGCACAGGCATTCGCACCGTATCGCTACCCTGTGCGTCGACCGTTCGCGCTACGACCAGCGATGTGCCGAGCACCGTCGCGAGATACGCTCGCACGCATCGTGTGGTCATAGGAGTCCTACTGCACGCGAAAGAGATAACTCAACTTGAGGAAGTACTGATCACGAGTGCGCTGTAATGCGCTGGGCCCCTCGGGTGTGTTCGCGGCCAACGCATCGCCGTACCCTACGTAGAAC
>JANXUN010000062.1 GCA_025356185.1 Gemmatimonadaceae bacterium | reverse complement strand
ACAACCAGTTTGTACGTGCCGGTGACCGAGCCGTTGAGGTTGATACTGAGAAAATCGGTCGTCACGGCGGACGCTGCCCGCGTCTGGTCGTAGCCCACGCTGATGCTGCCGGAGCCGCTGCCATCGCGCTCGATCACATTTTTCGTGTACGCCGCGATTCGCGCGACGAAACCGCTCAGATTGTTTGTAAACATGCGCGACAGCTGCACGTTCACTTTGTAACGCACATTCCCATCTTGTGGTACGAGGTCGTACACTTCCCACACGACGCCGACAGATTGCGCCCACGGAAACACGCCCGTTGTCGGCGCAATGCTCACGTCGCGCCACCGGGCTGGCGCTTTCGGTCCTGGAACAGCCGGATCCGTGCCCAGCAGCAGATCGCTCATGCCAAAACCCGAGGTTGTGTCGACGACGGCATCACTCGTTCCGGTCGCCGCGCGGTTCACATCGGCCTGCTCGGCATCAACGCGTACGACATTTTCGCCGCGACCGATGCGACGCACCCACGTCCCGTTAATTCCGACGGGAAGTTTGTCGATGGCAACCGAGACGTTGCGCAACTCGCGACCGACGATGCGTGACAACGGATCGTGTATGTCGAGTTGCACGGTGATCGGCATCTGTCCACTGAGCTCTGCTCCGTCCAAGAACGAGCGCACGGGCACGGTTGCCGTGATAACGGCGTCCATCGAGTCGGCGCTCGAACGAAAGCGCGCCACCCGCGTGCGCATCGGCCATGTGAGCCGAGTGACCGGCATATTGGTCCAAGCAATCGGATACTGACTATGAATCGAGTCGAATGCCGCGCGATCTGCGCCTGGTACATGCGCCGTTCCAAAGGTCGGCTTCATATTGAACACGAACGTCATGCGGGGCTTCTTGTAGATCCAGATGATTTCGATGTCGCCCTGATTCATGCTGAAGTGCATATCGGGCGGACCGTAGCGCACCCACGTGTCGCCGCGATCGGTGTCGGCTCCGCGTTGTTGGTATTCTTCCGACCCAAATCGCCAATCGGCGTACGTGACGCGCGCAAAGAATTCCACCATCGCTTCGTTTACGCGCGTGCGCGATCGAGGATCGGCGAGATTCCAAAAACGCGCGCTCTGACGCTGACGTTCAGCGATCGGCAGGCTGTCCCAGTGTAGTGTATCGCTGACATGCCCGCTTCTTCCCCACAACGACGGGGGCATAATGCGTTTGATATTCGTGAACGCGCTGCGCTCGGCGGCGCTCATCAATTGTAGCGCTTTGTCAAAGGCGACAGCAGCACTGTCGTACTGTTCGCGCGCGGAGAACACGAGTCCGCGTGTGAGCCACGCCTCGGTGTCTGTGTTATCGCGCGCAATCGCCTGATCCGATACCAACTTGAGATCGTCCCACATTTGGTGATCAGCGAGCGCGCCGTACAAATGTCGACGCACACTCGCGTTAGTCGGATCCAGCTGAGCCGCTTCGCGAAACCCGTTCAGTGCATTCTGAAAGGCCTTTTCTCCAGTGATCGGTGTGACGAGCGAGAGTCGTTCGGTATAGACCTCATCCCATCGGTCTCGACGTGAATTGACCGGCAGTAGAACCGCTTCGGGGCCGAAAGTGTTGAGATTCGTCGGTTCGCAATGTTCCGTCGGCTTGCATTCGCTGACACGCCTTACTTCTGCGTCGGCAATGCGCGCTTGATTGTCAACGACATCCGCCGCCTTTCGCAGCGCGCGATGATTACCGCCATCGTAGTCACGCCAGTCGAACTTGGCCAACTGCTCGACCGAACGCGACGCGATCACGGGATTGCCCTGCGCCCTCGCGCGCTCCGCGCCGCGAACAAATTCTTGTCGCGCGGCCGAACGCACAAAGACGTTGTCGGTCGACATCGCATAATCGCCCAAGTCTAACCAGTACTGTGCACTGTCGGGGGCAAACGCGGTGGCGTATCGCATCGCCGAATCGGCGCGCATGCGCAGCACAATCATGTTGGGTCGCATGATGCCGCGGCGATCTTCAAACTGCGACATCCCCCACGCGATCTGTCCGTAGCGATGCCACAGCGGTCCGCTCTTGCGGTCCGTTGCAATCGCGGAATCCAGCATCGCGAGCGCGCCCGCCGAGTCGTTGCGTGCGATCAGCTGATCGACGCCTCGCAGTATCTCCGTCATTGTTGGCGTCGACTTTGTGGCTGGCGCGATTACGCGTGCGCCTTGCGCGTGCAGCGAGGCGGCCGTGAGCAACAGCGGGACAATTCGCGCAACTCGATTCGCAATGCGCAGCGTCATGTACTGACATTGCAGGCGTTTGCGCGTCACGGCAAGGTGCCGACGCGCCGATTAGGTTGCGACGATGACCGGCAACCTCCTCGCATGCAACAAGGCTCGTGCGCTCTAGCGCCGATATTCTCGTGGTCGCGGCCACTGCGCGCGAACTGGCCTTCGGAGACGGGTGGCGAACGCTCGTGTGCGGCGTCGGGCCCGTTGACGCCGCGGTGAATACCGCTGCGGCCATCACCGAGCAGCGCCCCGACGCGATTCTGCACGTTGGCATTGCGGGTGCGCGACGCTCTGCGGCGCTCGCGCCAACCACGCTGGTGATCGGCGAATCGGCACGATATGTCGACCTGCGCGTCCCAGAGACGTTCGCGCCACGCGTGGCGCTACCCTCACCACTGCTGCTCGCCGCCGCGCGACGCGCGCTCCCTCATGCGCTACTGCTCGACATTGGCACTTCTGCGCAGGTCGGCGGTACCCTGTCGCAGCGCGATGGCTCGCCGCGCTCCGACACCGGACGCGATCATTGCGACGTCGAATGTATGGAAGGCTTTTCCGTGCTCCGCGCGGCGCAACGCGCGGGCGTGCCAGTCATCGAAGTGCGTGCTATTTCAAACGACATCGAAGAGCCCGATCGCAACCGATGGCACTTCGACAACGCCTTTGCGGCGATCACCGCCGCGATACCAACGCTTGTCGCCGAGATCGCGCTGTGCGTACGCTAACGTTCGGCTATTCGCCCTGCCCGAACGACACGTTTGCGTTTCACGCGCTCACACACGGCTTGATAGACGTGCCGTTTCGCATCGAGCCGATCCTCCTCGACATAGAAGAGTTAAATCGCCGTGCGCATCTCGGCGAGCTTGATATCACAAAACTCAGCGTCGGTGCATTTGCCGCAATTGGTGATCGCTATCGCATGGTGCGCAGCGGCGCGGCGCTTGGGCATGGCGTCGGACCACTCGTCGTCGCACGAACGCCAATGTCGCTTGATGAAGCGGCTCGCGGCCCAATGGCCATTCCTGGACGCGAGACGACGGCGTATCGCCTCTTCCGACTCGCTGCACGATCACACGGTGAAATTGTCGAGATGCGCTACGATCGCATCTTGCACGCCGTCAGCGCCGGCCACGTGGCCGCGGGCCTCATCATTCACGAAAGCCGCTTTACGTACGCCGATCACGATCTGGCAAAAGTGATTGACTTGGGCACGTGGTGGGAACAGCAGACCGGATTACCCGTGCCACTCGCTGGAATTTGCACACGTCACGACATCGCACCTGCGCTGGCCGGCGACATCGAGCGCGCGATTCGCGCTTCCGTGCAATACGCATTCGATCATCCCGAAGCGAGTCGTGCCTACGTGCGTGCTCACTCACAGGAGTTGTCCGACGCGGTGTGCGATCAACACATTGCGTTGTACGTGAATGAGCACAGCCTTGATGTTGGTGACGATGGCATGCGCGCCATTGCGCGACTGGTGAGCGCGGCGTAGAGCGATCCGCCGGGCGCGGTCTGCTCAAGGTGATCCGCGTTGCTGCCGCAGCACTTCATACACCGCAATTGCCACGCTCGTCGACAGATTTAATGACCGGACTAGCGGCGACACGATTGGCATGGTCACAAATTGTTCGCGGTAGCGCGCGTGTACTTCGGCGGCGAGTCCACCGGTCTCGCGTCCAAAGATCAGGACCACATGCTCCGACTCAGCGAACGGCGCATCCCAAAACACCGTTTTCGCTTTTGTTGAGAAAAAATATGCGTCGCCAAGTGCAGGCAATTCGCGTGCAAACTCATCCCACGATGACCACACGCGCAGATCGACGTGCTCCCAGTAGTCCAATCCCGCGCGTTTCACCTCGCGTTCGTCAAGCGAAAAGCCGAGTGGTTCGATGAGATGCAACGTCGCGCCAGTGGCGAGGCACGTGCGTCCCGCATTGCCGGTGTTCCAGTGAATTTCTGGATGCACCAGTACGACATGAATGCTCACGTCGTGGGCGTCAGCAGATAGTAGATGTCGGTGCGTCGTTCGCTGGGGTTGTCGCTCCAGTGTCCATACACTTCCCAACTTGGACCTGCGCGCAGGCGACTGTGTGCGTCGCACCACTCCAAAATTGCGCGATTCGCGTTGCGGATGCCGCTGTACTCTCCCCAGTGCGCCGTCGTTGCCGCGATGCCGTTTGGCGTTTCTATCGGCATCACATTGCGGATGGCCTCAAACGGCTTCGTCACTCCGACGCAAAAGTCCACGGTAAGGATGCCGTCAACGGCGCTGCGATAAATGAACACATTCTGTCCATCGAGCGTTACGGCACCGGTGCGCGCTGCGGCGTACACGTGATCAAGATGCGTACCGAAGTGCTGCGCGACCTGCCCGAGTGGAACGTGCGCTCGCACGCCGGCAAGCAAGCGCGGCGCGACGGTAACCTGACCAACGACGTACGGGTTTGTCGACATGGTGGACTAGCCGCGCGGCTCTGCGCGCACCGACGAAATCGTCCACCGAAATCCGTCGGGATCGCGCAGACGAAAGGCCCGCGCGCCCATAATATCCGCCGGTTGCGTTGTTAGCACTGCACCGCGCGCGACGATGGCGTTCGCGAAGTCGTCAATGTTCTGGTTCGTGGTAATCTGGCACGAAAATCCTTCGCCCTTTTCGCGATCGAGCCCTTTGGCGCCGTCGTCTTGCATGATAAGTACCTTGACCGCACCAGCGCGCAACGACACTCCCATAAGTCTGTCGTCACGAACGAACTCGCGCGCGACCGCGAATCCGAACACGTCACGATACCACGCGAGGCTTGCGTGGACGTCACGAACAGTGAGTGCCGCGGAGATTTCGATACCGTGAAGCGCAGTGGTCATGGAGAAGTGCGTGAAGTGTGTGGTGTAGCGACCTTCCATCCCTCTCCCAACAGCTTAACACTTGCGCAGGCGGGTCCACCATCACGCGCAACACCGTGAAAGTGCGCTTCGAGAACACGCGTTGGATCAGCGACAAGTGCCGCAACGTGCGCATCGGTGATGGATTGTAGCGTGATCTTCGCTCGGCGACTCCACGGCCTTTCGGATGTGGCGCCACCTGCGCCCGAATTGAGATACACAAAGCGACCACCGCGCGGCCCCTGCACCACGTCGCCTCGGAAGTCGATCGTTCCTTGGTCTGTTCGGATAGCGCGCACGACCAGCTCGAAGGTCGTCGCTCTGGGAAAGATGGACTGTGGTGGACGCTGCTCAATCGATCCGTGCTGCGACCACCAGCGAACGCTCGCCAGCGAGTCGTCAATCACGATTCGTAGGTGCATCTCCTGACCGACTGGCGTCTTGGCTGGCATGATGGAATGAAATCGCCGTTCGCATTGTCTGACAAGCGTGACCCAACGCGCCGCTCCTCCGGACGCCATTCCTCCTGACCCACAGGACGCATCAATGACTCGCTTGCCCCAACGGTTCGCTCGCTTGACACTTTTTGCTGCGCTACTGGTTGCGTGCTCAAGCAGCACAACAAGCCCGACGAATACCGACACAACCACGACGACCGGCTCCAACGCCACTAATACGGCACTCCCTGTGCCGTATCGACTGTTTTCTGATAGTGTGACTATTACGATCGAGGGCACCAACCTCGTGCTCCGCACTAAGGATGTCCCCGATCACAAGAGCGCGTATTTCCAAACGTCGGACTCGCGCTATCAAGCGTACAACGGAACCAATCCGCTGTTCAACATCAATCCCAATCGGATTGCGTCGCAGTCGATGACGTTTCGAATTCCGATGACGCCCACGTCGGCGGCGACAAAGACGGCAACACCTCTTGGAGCGATCGGCATCTCGTTAAACGGTGTCGTGTTTTTCAACCAGTATGCCGGTCCCAACCAGCCGCTCACGAGTGAGATCAACAGCTTCGATCAGGCCAACGGACATCCGCAGCAGTCGGGCGTGTATCACTATCATGTTGAGCCGCTTCCACTTACCGCAAAGAGTGGATCCGACGCGCTGCTCGGATTTTTGCTGGATGGATTTCCCGTTTACGGCCCGAAAGAAAATGCCGTGACCGTTACCAACGCCATGCTTGACACGTATCACGGCCACACCGCCGTCACCAAGGAATACCCCGGCGGGATCTATCACTACCACATCACTGGCACAGATCCGTACATCAACGGTGCGGGCTTTTATGGCGTCGCGGGCACGGTCGGTAACTAACGTGATGTTACGCGCGCCAACATCAGCGCTCGCCTTCGCGATGATACTGCTTTTGTTCGCGGCGGTTGGCGCAACGCGTGAATTCGGCTCTTCGCGCACGACGCCGACACGAGTAAACGTGATGCGGCTTCGCATGCAAGACTCGTCACTCACGAGAACGAATTCTGGCATGGTGGTTCGCGCGGGCGCACCGTTCACGGGAGTGACCACAGATAGTGATCCCGACTTTGGATCGCGCATCGAAACGCCCCACGTGCGTGGTCTGCGCCATGGCGTTGAGCGCGCATGGTTCGCAAACGGACAGCGCATGTATGAGCGCGCGTATGTGCGCGGCCAAGAACAGGGTTCGCACCGCGGGTGGTACGCCAACGGCAATTCGCACTTTGTGTATGAATATCGCAATGGCGTCATGAGCGGGCGGGCACGCGAGTGGTATCCGAACGGTCAGCTGTATCGCGAATTTCACTACACCGCGGGACACGAGGACGGCGCGCAACAGATGTGGTTTCCGAACGGCGCGCAGCGTGCGAATTACGTGATCAAAGGCGGCCGACGCTACGGCTTGCCCGGCAGCAAAGGATGCACCGGCACGACGCTCAACGCGCCGAGTGCTGACAATCGTGCGGAGGCGCAACCGCGATGAAGCGCAACCGCGATGAGGCGATGAGGCGATGAGGCGATGACACGAACAGTACGTCTTCTGATCTCGGCGACCATGCTCACAGCAGTCGTTGGCATCGTCGCGGCGCATCAGCGCACGGAACCACTGCCGTTTTATCGCTCGGCGGCGCTCACCCCCGAGTGGCTCACAGCACGACAAGCGAACGGGCCATCCACCCATCGAATCGCGCACTTTGCGTTTGTCGATCAGCGCGGACGTGCAGTCACCCAATCAACCGTGCGCGGCAAAGTGTACGTCGCGTCGTTCTTCTTTACAACGTGCACGGGACTCTGTCCGAATCTCTATCTAAATCTGGCACGTGTGCACCAGACGTTCGCGAACGATAGTGGCGTCATGATCGTCTCGCATTCTGTCACGCCAGAAATCGACACGCCGGAAACGCTCGCGCGGTACGCCGCCGAGCATCACATCTCTCACGATCGGTGGCGACTGGTCACAGGCGATCGTCGCGCGCTGCGTTCGCTGGCGCAATCGTCTTACTTTGTTGCACTCGGCGACA
>JANXUN010000031.1 GCA_025356185.1 Gemmatimonadaceae bacterium | reverse complement strand
CGAACGCGAACTCGATGTGCTTGGAGTGCTATGGGACGGCGGTCCCGGCACCGTCCCCGGCGTCCGTGAGCGACTCGCCGCCAGCCTCAACGCCGATCTGGCCTACAATACCGTCCTCACCATCCTTCGGAATCTCGAAGCAAAAGGGGTGGTGTCGCATCACGCCGATGGGCGCTTTCATCGCTATTTCGCCGTGGTCGACAAAACGCGGGTGCAGCAGCGGCAGCTCGATCGCCTCGTCGACAAGCTCTACCTCGGCTCGCCGCTCAGTCTCATGACCCATTTGGTCTCGGGCGACGCGCTTTCGTCTGATGATGTGCGTGCGTTGACCGAATTGCTCAATGCACGACTCGCACAGGCTGACGGCGATAGCGGTGACGGAGGTGCCGTATGATCGCCGCGTGGATGCTGTTTAGTCTCGTGACCGGCGCTGCACTCATCGTTGTCGGACTTTTGCTGGAGTCGTTGGCACGTCGAGCCAAACGCGCCACGAGAATGATCTGGCTCGGGCTCATGTTCATTGCGCTGGT
This sequence comes from Gemmatimonadaceae bacterium, assembly GCA_025356185.1. Taxonomy (GTDB): domain Bacteria; phylum Gemmatimonadota; class Gemmatimonadetes; order Gemmatimonadales; family Gemmatimonadaceae; genus Gemmatimonas. The sequence goes on along the minus strand of JANXUN010000031.1, from coordinate 7,300 downwards.
GATGCCGCTACGAAGCGCGTTTGACACGCGCGACGTCGCGGGCGTGGATCGCGCGGATGCTGCAACGACGCAGCCGACACCTGGTGTGACGGACGCTGCATCAGTCGTCGTCTCCGCGAACGCCCAAACGCAATCGACGCGCGTTGTGAGTGAACGCACCAGCGTCGCTGCTCAACGCGCCAGCGTCGCGGTCGGGCAATGGGTTGAGAAGGCGTCGCGCTATGATGATCTGCTGCTGCGCTTGTGGCTGGCTCTTTCAACAGTGTGCGCAGTTCTCGTGTGCGTAGCGACGATGCGAGATCGCCGGTCGCTCGTCGTTCGCTCGACCGATACGCATGATGCGGTGCGCGTGCGATACACGCACAACGTCGGCCCGGCAGCGACGGGAATCTTTGCACCGCGTATTCTCGTGCCACTGTGGGTGCGCGAACTTGCGCCCGAAGTGCGCGCGATGGTGATGTTGCACGAATGCGAGCATTTGCGCTCGCGTGACCCGCTCGTGCTATCGATTGGCGTCGTGGCCGTCGTATTGGCGCCGTGGCATCTGCCACTGTGGACGATGCTCGCGCGATTGCGCTCGGCGATTGAAATCGATTGCGATGCCCGCGTGCTGCGCGTGTGGCCAAATGTCCGCGGCTACGCGTCGTTGTTGTTGCAAATTGCGGAGCGCTCGCGCACGGCGAACGCAACGTCGGAGATCGCGTCGCGTGCGAAATGGAGCGCTCGCCTGCACCCGCTGCGTATATCGATGGCGAGTGGACGAATTGCGATCGAGCGACGCATTCGCGTGATGACGGAGCGTCGCACGCGACGCAGTCCGACGGCAATGCTCGGTATCGCCGTGGTCGCGTGCGCCGCTGGTTCGCTGGTGATGTTTATTCCCGCCCCGACACTTTCGTTGTTAGCGCAGTCCGCGAAGGCGCGTGACACCGCAGCCAATCGACAAGCCGCTTACGCGAAGCCTGACGCGCAAATTGTACGCTTCAGCAAAGCCGGCGAGCCGATGGTGATCTTCGAAGCAACGCCCCTCGTCGACGAACGCTACGCACTGAGCGTGCCGCTCAAGTACGCGATCTACGAACTTGCGAGGACGTTCTACGGCGTTCGGCGCGTCGGTCAGCCATTTATCGCGATCGATATTTCTACAACGTCCTCGCGAGGCGCCGTGATCGAAGGGAGTCGAGAAGGCTTCCCTCGCGACACGATCCGGATGCACGCTCCAGTGCGCCTGATCTACGGCGCCGACAAAGAGCCGCTCCGGCTGTGGTCGTTGAACGGAGATACGCTGATCATATCGGAGCCTGCGTTCAACTCGCCGTTCGCGACCATGCGTGCGCGCGGGACACATCTGATCATCTTGCCGCGTACGGACAGGTTGAGCGCATTTCGATAGCGCTTTCGGTAAGGCACACTCACATAGAATACCGGATCCAGGATAGTATGGGGACCGTTAGCCCGAATGTCGCAGCAAGTTCTGACGATGCGGGCTAACTTGTGCGGACCTCTACCAAAGAGATTCGCGATGACGCTGCGCTACGCACACCGATTGTCCTTTGTACTCACAGCGGCATTGATGTCGTGGTCGACGACAGCGTTCGCGCAAACCGCGCCATCACTCATCGGCACGTGGCGCATCGAGCACGGTACCGTCGCACCGTGGGTGAAAAAATCTGATCACTCGGCCAACCCGACCGCACTGCTTGGCCAAATAATTACCGTCACGAAAGACCTGTTCGATGGCGGCAAGTTTGCGCGTTGCGCCAAACCATCAATGACCGTGACGCACTTCCCGGCCGACGCACTCTTTCAAGGCGGCCTTCCAGCGCCTGCGAAAAAAGTTGCGCGCGATGAGCTTGGGTTTTCGCCGTTCCCCGTTGTCGGCATCAGTCTTAATTGCGATGCGGGGCTGTACGAATTTCATCGCGCAGACGCGCAGACAATGGTCGTTGCACTCAACAACGTCATTTGGACCCTCACGCGCGCGCCGGGTGCAACCGCCGAAGCGACATCACCTGCCGGCGTGATGCAGCGTTTTCTCGAGGCGCATTTTGCCGGCGATATGGGATTCGATGCGGCAAGCGTCGCTGCCAAGCACACGTTCTTTACCGATGTATTGCGCGATCGAATGAAAAAATATTTCGCGAAGCCGTCATCGCCGAACGAAACGCCGGTGATTGACGGGGATCCGTTCACCGATTCGCAGGAGTATCCGACGCGATTTGCCGTGGGCGCTGGAACGATCACGGGTGAGCGCGCCACGGTCGTTGTGCGCTTTGCCGATGGCTATCGAATTCGGCCGGTCACGTTCGCGTTACGGCGCGCGCAGAGCGGCTGGCTTATGGACGACATCACTTACAACACCGGCGAGTCGTTCACGAAGCTGTTGCGCTAACCCTCAGCCGCAGGCTTCGGTGTTTTGCGCGGGTGCGACGCCGAGTGCAGGTACAAACTCTCCACCTTCGCCCGAGCCCACGGCGTTTTGCGCAAGAATTTGAGCGACGAGTTCACGCTCGGATCGTGCGTGAAGCAGCGGATCTCGATGCGTTCGCCGAGTCCGGCCCACGTGTAGCGATCGACCAGATGCTCGATCATGTCTTTGAGGGTGACGCCGTGGAGTAAGTCGGGCAATGGATTCGGGATGTAGTTGCTCAGGGACTGTGGCGCGACCGCGGCTGGTTCCCGCAAGTGAGCTTAGCGCAGTTCGGCGCGCCGGGGAAAGGCGGTTCGCTACGGTCCCGGGAACCGACGGAAAACAATGGTTACCGGCAGGAGGTTGCTTCGGCGACGAGAGAACCGGTGCCAGGCAACCATTGTTTTCCATTTCCTCCCGGGACCGTCGTGAACCGCAGTTGACAGACCAATCGCGCGCTTGTACATTACCATTCAGTTATGCAACCATTCAGCTATGCATCTTCAAACCAGCCGTCATCGGCTCAGCTCGACGCCACTTTCGGCGCACTCGCCGACCCAACCCGTCGAGCGATCCTCGCCCGGCTGGCAACTGGGCCGGCGTCAGTGTCCGAACTGACGGCGCCATTCCAGATGACGCAGCCCGCCATCTCCAAGCATCTGCGGGTGCTCGAGAAGGCTGGTCTCATCTCCCGGTCGCAAGACGCCCAGCGCCGACCGCGCACTATCGAAGCCCAGCCCTTGGCCCAAGCCAACGAGTGGCTGGAGCGCTACCGCGAACTGTGGGAAGCACGCTACCAACAGCTCGACTCCCTGCTCGACGAAATGAAATCCATGAGGACTCCATGATTCACACGGGAAAGCTCCAACTCACCACACCCAACGACACCGACATCGTCATCACGCGCACGTTTAACGCCGCGCGTCAGCTGGTGTTTGACGCGCACACAAAGCCCGAGCTCGTACGTCGATGGCTGCTCGGCCCTCCAGGGTGGACAATGCCCGTGTGCGACATTGATCTCCGCGTCGGCGGCGCGTACCGCTACGTGTGGCTGAACGAACAGGGCACGCAAATGGGCATGGGTGGCACGTACCTCGATGTGCATGCACCGGCGCGAATCGCTGCAACCGAAAAATTTGATGAGTCGTGGTATCCCGGCGAAGCAAAAACACACATGACGTTCGTAGAGCATGACAAGGTCACGTTGCTCACGCTCACCGTTTCGTACGAATCGACAGAAGCGCGCGCCATCGCGATGCAGTCAGACATGACCCAAGGCATGGAGTGGGGTTACGCGCGTCTCGACGAGCTGGTGGCGTCACTATGATCGACACACCGGTAATCGTCGACACCAAAGCGCAACACGCCGCGGTGATTCATCTCAGAATTCCGCGGGCGCGCATTCAAGCGGAGATGGGTCCTGCGATGCACGAAGTCATGACCACCGTCGCATCGATGGGCATCACGCCAACGGGGCCGATGTTCTCTCATCACGCACGCATGGATCCCGACACGTTCGACTTCGAAGTCGGCGTTCCAGTGGCGGCGCCAATCACCGCGACCGGACGCGTGAAGCCCGGCACACTCCCGGCGCTGCGCATTGCACGCACCGTGTATCACGGTGGATTCGAAGGACTCGGCGCCGCGTGGGGTGAATTCAATTCGTGGGTGAAGACGAACGGACACTCGATGGCCGACAATTTGTGGGAGTCGTACGTGCGTGGACCGGAGTCGGGGCCCGATGCGAGCACGTGGCAAACTGAACTCAATCGACCAATCAGTTTCTAGGAGCAGGAACAGCAGGAACAGCAGGAACAGCAGGAACAGCAGGAACAGCAGGAACAGCAGGAACAGCATTTATCGCAGAGACGCAGAGGCGTGCGGTAGAATTTGCGGCCCCGTGCTGTTCCACAAAAATATTTTGTTGTTGTTTTTGGGTGGTCGCAGTTCTCTGCGTCTCTGCGAACCCTGCGTTAAATGCTGTTCGCGCAGTCCCCGCGTTAAATGCTGTTCCCGCCGTCCCCGCATCTCGCGTTTCACCAGCCAGCGCGTAGGCTTCACGGTCCTCAACACACAGGCCATATCTCTCGTGCCGCGTGGATCAAAAGGCGTGGACGTCGAGCTATCGTAGTGTTGCGTATGTGTCAAAACCGGGCGCGCCGCTCGAAACAGCGGCAAAGTTTCGCGTCGCACACGGGAAGGCAGGGATTGAGCGTTTGTAACTGGCACTGACAACTGAGGTTGTTCAGAACGGGGAACTGGAAACTGAACCCTCGAAACTGTGAACTACGCGAGATCTGTCGTAGTTCACAGTTTCGAGGGTTCAGTTATGAGTTCCCCGTTCTTAACTGCAACAGTCGTGAGTCGCCAGCTTTTTATGGCACCTGCGTCGTCGTTGTCCCCGGCAGCATATACGAATTGAAAATCGCCGTGCGCTGCCCCACGCCGCCACGCAACTGCTCAATGATGTCGTCCGTCTTGTCGTCTTCAAAGCCGAGCGCGCGCAAGCTGTGATACGCCATGCCGAACGCGAGTTCGCGCTCGCCCATCAATGCCTTGGTGACCTTTATCTGTTCGAACATTTTTTGCTCTTCATCGCCGTGCGTTCGTACAATCACGAGAATCTCCGGATTGCGCGCACGCACCAATGAAATAATCTGCCGCGCGTGGTACGGATCTTCTGCGGTGATCACAAGCAACTTGGCAAAATCGGGCTTGGCGAGTTCCAGAATACCGGGACGCGTCGCATCGCCAAACACCGACGACACGCCTTCTTTGCGCATCGCATCGGCCACGCGACGATCTGATTCAAGCACCACAAGCGGCACGCCAACACGCTGCAACGCGTCCGCAATCGTACGACCCAGCCGACCGTATCCAATGATGATCGCGTGATTGACGGGCGTTGACGCCCACAAATCGGTCGTGATCAACCGCGGCGCGCTTTGCCGTTCAAGCTTGTCAAGCAACTTGGGATACTGCGCGAGCCAATCCGACAGTTTGTTCGCACCTGAAAACAACAGCGGATTCATCACGATCGTAACAAGCGCGGCCGCGAGTATCAGGCTGCGTTCATTCTCAGTGAACACACCAATCGAGACGCCAAGTCCCGCGAGAATAAACGAGAACTCGCCAATTTGCCCGAGGCTTGCACCCAGTCGCAGCGACGCGCCGAGTGGGTGACGCAGCAACACCATCAGCAACGTTGAGGCGACGCTGTTGCCAAGCAAAATCACGACGACCGTCATCAGCACGCGTGTCGGTTGCTGCACAATGACAATCGGATCCATCAACATGCCAACCGACACGAAAAACAACACCGCAAACGCATCCTGCATCGGCAGCGCGTCTGACGCCGCACGGTAGGACAAATCACTTTCACTGATCACCACGCCGGCAACAAATGCGCCGAGTGCTACCGACACGCCAAACAGCGCGGCCGCGCCCACGGCAACACCAAGTGCCACAGCGAGCACGGCCAGTGTAAACAGTTCACGTGATCCGCTCTTGGCAACGTGTGTCAGCAGCCACGGCACGGCACGTCGCCCGGCAACGCCCATGAGCGCGATGAACGCGACAACTTTAAGCAACGTGATCGCGATACTCACCACGAGCCCGTGCGCTGGTTCGCTACTTTGTATGGACGGTCCCCCAAGCGCTTGTAGAATGGCTGGGAGCAATACGAGCGCGATGACGACGGCGAGATCACCGACGACAAGCCATCCAACTGTGATGCGACCGTCGACCGTGTCGAGCAGATCACGCGATTCAAGCACACGCAATACGACGACGGTACTTGCCGCCGACACCGACAAGCCAAACAGCACTGCGGCGGCGGCGCTCAAATGCCACGAAATCGCGAGGAGAAAACCCAAACCAATCGCGATGATCATTTGAAACAGCGCGCCCGGTAGTGCGATTTTTCGCACGCGCATCAGATCGCTTGGCGAAAAATGCAGACCGACGCCGAACATCAGCAGAATGACGCCGATTTCAGCGAGTTGCGACGCGACAGCGACATCGCCAACGCGTGCGGGCGAGTGCGGCCCCAACAAGATGCCCGCTATGAGATAGCCGACGAGGGGCGGAAGATTGATTTTCGATGCGCCGAACCCAAAGACGAACGCGGCAGCGAATGCACCGGCTACGGTGACGAGAAGAGCGGTATCGTGAGGCACGGGCGAAGATTTGAGGGCGGGATTCAGCAATCTAGCGAAAAGTTGAACCCTCCGCGGTCACGTACGCACCGCGCCGACTGCTATCCGGCGTGATTCCCTTCGCTTGCTGAACGTCGCTATTCAGGTCCGCCGCCGATCAGGGCGAACACGCGCGACATGTATGCGAACATCGCCGGGTCTGGGGACGCCGCATGCGACCCATCTTGACGCGCGCCGTGCTGCGCATCCCGCTGCGCGTCTCGCTGAGCGTCTCGCTGAGCGTCTCGCTGCATGTGTTGCTCGCTCATCATGAGCCGTACGTTTCTCGCGATCTCGCGATCTCCGCCGGTAAGCACGTTGACAATCTCTGTCCATCGACGCGCAATGGCTTGCACGTCGGGATCGGTCGGCGGCGTGTTCTGTGTCATGTGGTTGCGCACGGCTACGTACACCTCGACCCAAGCTTGCTCCGCGGCACGCATGGCATCGACGCCAAGAATTTCGCCGAACGACTGCATCGCGGCGATTTGCTGCGGAGTAAAAAATCGATCGACCAGCGTCGTGTCATCGATCACGCGACAGAGCTCTTCGATCGATACTACTTCGGCGTTGTCCAGTTGCGTGGCGAGTCGCCGTAATCGACTCACGAGTTGCTGTTGGCGCGCCATCTGCTGTTCGAGTCGTTCGAGTTGCAGTTGTACGACCAGCTTTGGCGTGACGTGCGCGCGCTTGA
>JANXUN010000029.1 GCA_025356185.1 Gemmatimonadaceae bacterium | reverse complement strand
AGTCTCTTGGGCTGGGAAAAGCCAAATGGTACTCTGCTTCCCGCTCCCTGTCGCCGTTCCTGCCCCCTGCTGCCCTCGAAGCGCGCCCATCCGACACACACGGTCAATCGAACCCGCCATGCCCTCCGCCGTCTGGAAATCCGCGCTGCTCCTCGCGTGCTCAAACGTGTTCATGACCTTCGCATGGTACGCGCATCTGAAAGAGCTGAGCGCGAAACCATGGTACATCGCGGCGTTTGTGAGCCGGGGGATCGCGCTGTTTGAGTATCTCATTCAGGTGCCGGCGAATCGCGTCGGATACACCGTCATGTCATTGCCACAATTGAAAATCATGCAAGAGGCGATTGCACTCGCGGTGTTTGTGCCGTTCGCGATTGCGTACATGAAGCAGCCGATCAAGCTGTGAGAGTCTCTTTGACGAAAAGCCGCCAGATACTCTCATACCCTCTTCCCTCTCGCCGTTCCTTTCCCCCTGCTACCCTCGAAGCGCGCCTGTCCGAATGACGCCCAACAAAAAACCGCTACGCGCCCGCCCCCTCCAAATGCTTCGCCAGTTCCTCGTGCCCCCGCTTCCGCGCCATCTCCGCGGGCATCGTTCCGTCATCCATCTTTGCATTCGGATCGGCGCCGCGCGCGAGTAACAAATCGCACAACGCGAGATCTCCGCGCGACGCCGCTAAGTGCAACGGCTGAATGCCCGTCTCACCGCGTGCCTCGACATCGGCGCCCGCAAAAATCAACCGACGCACGAGCGTCGCATTAGTTGCGCCCGCGAGCGCCGCATGCAGCGGCATGTTGCGCGTGGCATTCGTTGACATCGCATCAAGCGGCGCGCCGTTATCAATCAAGTACGCTGCGCAATCATCGCGTCCAAAGAACGCCGCGAGATGTAACGGGGTCCATCCGTCGCCGCTGCGCCACGAAATGAGATCCGCATCGCGATCGAGCGCAGCGTTGAGCGCCGAGAGATCACCAAGTGCGGCAGCCTCGCACGCGTCATACGGTCGCGCGCCACGGAGCATCGGCGCGAGCAGCGGTGCGCCAACGTAGCACGCAAAGAGCGCGAGCGATTCGCCGCCGCTGCCGCTCTGAGCGAGAATGGCCGAGTCGGCGGCAATCAAACCGTGCAGCGCGAGTTCGTCTTTCGAACGAATAGCATCCAGCACAACCGCGCTCGCGCGTGGCAACATGCGTTACGTCCTGTTGATAAGCGAATCCGGGAGCCGCGAAAGGAGAGCTTGCACCCCATGATCTTGATCAACAGCGCCCTCAGAAGGAAGAGGCGGCCCACGCAAGAGGATCGGCCGTGACGATCACGTAGCTGGCCCAGAAAAACGGATGGGCCGTCTGCGCGAGCTGACGCACTTCGCGCTGCCCCGTACGCAGCGCCGTCGCAGGTGCCACGCCGGCCGCCAACTGTTCGTGCAGCACTCGCATGACGGCAGCCGACACGGCACCTGTCGGCCAATGCGTCGCCACCACATAGCGCGCGCCGCTCACTAAAAATGCGCGCGCCAACCCCATCACACCTTCGCCTGCGTACAGCGGCCCCACGTAGGTCTGACACGCGCTGAGGATCACCAGCGGTGGTGCTCGGCGTTGTGCGGCGATCTCTGGCAGATTCCACAACCCGTCGTCGCGCGCATCAGGTGCGAGTTGCAGATACGATGCAAGCGGATCGCGATCATCGGCAAACGCGTGTGTGGCGAAGTGCACAATATCTGCCGAAGGCAGCTGCGCGCGCACGGCCGACTCGGTGGCGTTCGCATCACGCAGCACGCGCACGTGATCCACAGGCCACGCGTGTTCTATGCCACGCTGCTCTTCATCACTGCCGGGTACGTCGCGAACAACAGCCAGGACGCGCGTGTTGCGAATGCCCGTGCGAGACGACGCACTTGCGATTGATGCGCTCGTCGCCTTGCGTGCGGAAGTCAGTGTAGGTGCGATCGTTATCTCAAAACGATCGAGGGCGAACTGCGGTTGCGGTCCCAATGTCAACTGCAGCGCATCGAACGGCAACGCGGACAACGGGCCGTCGGGAACGACGAGCAATCGCGTGACATCGGTCAGCAGCGAATCGAGTGGGGAAATCAACAGCCGGCCGAGTGCCTGGGCCG
>JANXUN010000679.1 GCA_025356185.1 Gemmatimonadaceae bacterium | reverse complement strand
CACCGGTTCTTGAGTCCGATAAACTCAAACCAGAATTCGCGGACCTTCGAAAGCGCAGACCGGCTGTTGGCAGCGGCACTTCAACATCGCCCGACGATTGGGTGATGTCGCTGCAGGTAGCCAAATCACTCGGTCAGACGGGTCGATTGTCGTTCTATGTATTTAACGTGACTGACAAGTTCTTCACGTTTGGATCGAGTGGTGTCGTTCGATCATTACCATCGACTCGCTTTGGCGCCGAGCTGACGATTCCAACTGCCGAACTGTTTGGCGGTGCCAAGTGATCACGGGTACGAGTATCACCGGGTGCGCCTTGTTGTTCGCAGCGTCAGTCGCGTACGCGCAGGACACGCCGCCGTCGGCGTGGGCGCGTGCGGTCGACATCAACGGAGCCAATTCAAGCGGAACGGTGTCGTGGCTCGGTGCGTGGTCGCCGCTTCGACCCATCACAGACATTTCGCGTGGATTGACGCGTGCGCCGCTTTCACCCGGACTGCTCGACGCGCCACCGCCAATAGCCGGTGCATTCACCTTGGCAGGTTCGCCTGCAGCACTCGCGCGCGACTTGCGTCCACGGCTGCGAGGTGACTCGATCTCGTTCGGTGAGCTCACAGTACGCGCATCGGGAGAGAGTGGCGATTTTCGTCGACCGCTTGACGTCACCGACAGTCATGTGTCTGGCGTGTCGGGCATAGGCTGGTCGCCCGTTGGTGCGCGGGGCTTCGTCATGGGGCGATTCATCGTTGATCACGAATCAAACAGCGAATCGTCGTTCGCTGAGCGCGTTGCGCCCTATGCATCCACGCCGTTCGTCACGACTGATTCTGTGCGTCCGCCAATGCAGCGTTCGCGTGCGCGGCTCGAAGGCGCTCTTGGGCTGCGTCTCGGCGAGTTCGGTGTCGGTGTGTCGGCGGGAATTGATACGCGCGAGCATAACTCGGTCGATTTTCCTCTTCGCCGCACCGGACGCGCTGCGACACCTGGCGTGATGCTTGGCATTGAGCGGGCACTCCCGTGGTTTGGGCTTCGAGTGACCGGTTTCTATCGTTGGGCAGAGCCGAACGAAACAAATCTCCTCAACTCCAATCCGCTCTCGACATTCGTGTACTACGTGCGCGGACTCGATGAGCCTGTTGGCGGTCGTGTAGATCCCACCATTCCAGTTTTCATACGCGTCGATAAGCGCGCGACGGCGCTTGGCGGGTCGGTGGATTTCACGGCGTTCGAAACGCACGTCGTTGCCACGTACGAATCGGGAGATCGCGCCGAAGATTCGTGGAACGTGACCTCGCAGGCGGTGCATCCTATCGACACGTGGCGCGCAACGGGCCACGAAGCACGCGTTATGCTGCAGCGTGAATTCGGACCGCGTGTGCGCGCGACGATTGTAGGCGCGCGCGAGTCGTTGACGGGACAGGCGTCGCGATTGGATCTGAACGGCATCGCGGTGGTCGGCGACGATGCCCGGTCTGCCATTGAAGCTGACGTGCGCGTCACGCTGACACCGCTGTGGTCGGTGGCTGTGACCGGCGGCGCGACACGGTTCGAGTCGCATCGAACAGATTACGTGGCGCTAATCGGCACGGCGGTTGACGCGCCGATTCCGTTCGCGAGTGGAGAAGTGGCTCGGCGATTCGGCACCGCCGCGCTCGCAATCGGCGCATCAACCGCGCGAACGTCACCGTCCGGGGCTGTTCCAGCGGCCGCTCGCGACCCGGTGTATCAACGGATGCTCGCGCCTGCCATCGCCTATGAGGTCGCAGAGGCGCGCGCCTCTGCGGTTTGGCTTTCCGGTAGCGTGCCCGTTCGAGGTGCAGTAGCGTTCGTGAGGGTCCGCGCCGAACGGACCTCGCCGCTGTCGATTGTGTCTAAGAGACTGCAGCCGAGCGGTATCAGGGAGTTGTGGAGTGTGTCGTTTGGCATTCGGCCGTAACAACGCGGAGTGAGCGATGAAAGCACTACGAAGCGTTTGCGCTGCAACGTTAGTTTCAATCGCGTTCGTAAGTGCAGCGTGCGGTCATGGAATAGTGACCGACGCAACGTCGCTAACCATTCCACCGACTGACTCGACGAAGCCGCCGACCGGCACTGTGCAGCGCGCGACGCTCACTGTGCATGTGTCGATCGACTTGGGAGATCTCGCGCTCGCGAACACTGCCGGCGTTACTACGGCCGGACTCACCGTGCGCCTCACGAACGGCTCCCCAACATTTGCCCCGCGGACGCTCACGACAGACGCCAGCGGTACCGTACGTTTCGAAAATCTGTTAGACGGCGTCTACCAGGTAACGACAGATCGGACGCTCAGCGCTGCGGAACTGGCGAGACTCGCGCCGAGTGACCGCGACGCTTCCATCTTTGCTGGCGGTGTGGGTGCGGTGGTGACACCTCCCGCGCCGTCGGGTAAGGAGATCACGCTCGTCGCAAACCGCCGCGGATCGGTGGTGATGTCAGAGATCTATCAGCTCAATAATCCGCTCACGACGAATGTTGGCTACGGAATGGGTACGTATATCGAGGTATACAACAACAGCGATACGACAGTCTATTTGGATGGAATGCTTATGGCCCGAACTCCACTCACATTGCATGGTGGCTGGCTTGAATATCCGTGTGCACAGTACAATCAAGCACTGCGTGATGATTCGACAGCGATTACGCTGACCACACTCTTTCAGAAGTTTCCGGGTGATGGACGCAATTATCCTATTCTCCCCGGCGAAGCGAAAGTGGTGGCGATGGACGCCATCGATCACAACGCGGCAGCTCCAAATCTCGGGCAACAAGATCTCTCGCGCGCGGACTTTGAGCAGTATTTGACGGACGCGGACACTGACAATCCATTCTCCGCGAACATGGTCAATGTGATTGGTGGGACGGGCATTTTCGGTCGTGGCTATCCTTACACGACTACGGACATCGCGTATGTGCTACTGCTGCCAACGCCGGTTTCGGAATTCCGAACGGTGAAAATGGTCGCCACGTACGGAACGATATCCAATGGACTTGGTCAGACCGTAGATGTCTATAGTGTGGCGCGAGACAAGGTGCTTGACGTGCTGTCGATCACGAGTCCGACGGCCTTATCAGGAACAAATCAATGTCGACCGTTCATGTCGCCAGCATTTGAACGGTCGCCTGCACCGCTCGGAACAAATCGAACACCAATTGCCATTGCGCGAAAAACAATTGGTAGGACGCCGGCCGGCAAAGAAATTCTTCAGCGTACCCGTACGAGCGAGCGGGACTTCGAGTATCGTGATCCGCTGCTGCGATCACTCAAGAAAAACTGAACGCCGAGCGATCCATGAGCGGACTGCGAATTTTCTGCGCAACGTCTGCCGTTGCTGTCGCAGTACTTGCCGGTGCCTGCGGTCATGGCGTGGTGACCGACGCGACGTCACTGACTATTCCGCCGACCGACACAACGAAGCCGCCGACGGGCGCCATTCAGCGCGCATCGTTTACGGTGCATGTGTCCGTTGATGCTGGCGATCAGTCGGTCGCGAACGCTGCAGGGATCAGCACAGCGGGTCTGGTCGTGCGACTCACAAGTTCGGCTCCAAGTTTTGCACCACGCACGCTCACGACCGATGCGGCCGGCATCGTGAAATTTGAGAATCTGCTCGAGGGCTCTTATCAAGTTAGTGTTGATCGCACATTGAGTGCGTCCGAGCTAGCAAGGCTCGGTCCTGATGATCGCGATGCGGCAGTTTTCACAGGCGGCGTTGGCACGTTCTTAGGTCCTCCCGCGCCGGCTTCCAAAGAGGTCGCTCTCGTAGCGAATCGCAGAGGTTCGGTAATGATCTCCGAGCTCTTCATGCTCAACAATCCGCTCACGACCAATCTCGGCTATGGGATGGGCACATACACCGAGGTGTACAACAACAGCGATACGACAGCGTATTTGGATGGAATGTATTTGGCGCGGACACCGCTCACGTTGCATGGCGGTTGGCTCGAGTTTCCGTGCGACAAATTCAATCTTGCGCTGCGAGAAGATTCGACCGCGCTTACGCTGAGTTCACTATTGATGCAGTTCCCCGGTAGTGGACGCGACTATCCCATCAAGCCGGGTGAAGCCAAGGTTATCGCGATGGACGCGATCGATCACAATGCCGCGTCCCCCAACCAGGGTCAGGTTGATTTGTCGCGCGCAGAGTTTGAACAGTTTGCGTCCGACGCGGATACGGATAATCCATTCTCCGCGAACATGATCATCCTATCCGGCGGAACGGGAATTTTTGGTCGCGGATATCCGTCACAGCAGGCCAATCTCGCGTACGTGCTGCTTTCAGCGAGCGCAAAAGGGAAGTTCAAGACGATTCAAATGATTTCGACGTACGGCACCGGCCCGTCGGTCGGTCAGCCCGCGGATGCGAGTCAGGTTCCACGGGCGGTAGTCCTCGATATGCTTTCGCTTACGGGCAGTCCCAGCGAACCAGGATACGCCGTGAACCAGGCACAAACGTGGAACTGCATACCGTTTTTGTCTCCCGTTTTTGAGCGCGCGCCGGCGCCACTCGCGACGACGCGTAACGCCATTGCTATCTCTCGCAAAACGGTGAGTCGCACGTCAGACGGCCGCGAGGTTTTGCAGCGCACACGTACCAGTGCGCGTGATTTCGAGTATCACGAGCCGCTTTTGCGATCGCTTCGGAAGTAGGCTCGTTGGTCGCGTTGCCTTCTCATTGCGAGGGCATCACGTTTCCTGAATGCCCACGCCAGTCATCACGCTCCTCACCGACTTCAGTACCGCCGACGGATACGTCGCCGAAATGAAAGGCGTGCTCGTGTCGCTCGCACCGACACTACCCGTGCTCGACATGTCGCACGACATTCCACCCCAAGACATCGAACACGCGCGACTCACACTCGCACGCTACTGGCGACGCTTTCCGCACGGCACCGTGCACATCGTGGTCGTTGATCCAGGTGTCGGCGGCGCACGCAACGCGATTGCGGTACACAGCGATGGTCGCTATCTCGTGGGTCCCGACAACGGCGTGCTGTCGCCCGCGCTCTTTCAGCTCGATGTCAGCGTGGTGCAATTGCCGTTCAGCGAATACGCGTCCGCCACATTTCACGGACGCGATGTCTTTGCGCCTGCCGCAGCCGCGCTTGCCACAGGAACGCCACTCGCAGCACTCGGCGAACCGTTTCACGATCCCATCCGCCTTCGCACACCACAGCCCTCACGCCAACCCGATGGATCGATACTGGGTGTCGTGCTGACGATCGATCGCTTTGGCAATGCGATGACCAACCTGATGTCACGCAGCGCGCATGCGCTGATTGTGAATGGCCAGCATGTGCGCGTAGTGCGTACGTACGCGTACGCCGAGCCGAGTGAGCTGGTGGCGCTGACAGGATCAAGCGGGTTTTTGGAGCTCGCGGTGCGCGATGGCAGTGCGGCCGCGCAGTTCGGCGTTCGGCGAGGGGAATCGGTGACGCTGCTGTCTTAGAGCTTCGCGTTGATGCTCGGTGCGATGCTTTGAGCTGGTGACATTCGCTGAATGTTTGGCTAGCATAAGGGTATGCGCATCACCATCGACCTCGACGACTCGCTGTTAAAACGGCTTCGCAACGATGCCCAGCTCGAGGGGATTCCCATTCGTGCGCTGCTGCATCGGGTGATCCTGCGTGGAC
The DNA here is from genome assembly GCA_025356185.1 of Gemmatimonadaceae bacterium. Lineage (GTDB taxonomy): Bacteria > Gemmatimonadota > Gemmatimonadetes > Gemmatimonadales > Gemmatimonadaceae > Gemmatimonas. Next base: position 1,512 of record JANXUN010000679.1, on the reverse strand, counting down.
TCGAGGCCGAGGCTCATCCGAGACCGACCCCATACGTGCCGACCACATTCAACATGGGGCCGGTGCGCGAAGGCGTTAACCTCGTAAAGGCACTGCAACTGTCAGGCGAACTTGAAGACGAAGAAATCATTCGCAAAATGAACGCTGACATCAATCGCACGAATCGGTAGATTGCATTCATGATCTCCGATACCAGCGCAGCCGTCCAATTCGCATACGACGACATGATTCGCCGCATGCCTGTTGAGGAGCGATTGCGGCGGATGATGGCGCTCTCAGACCTTGCGCGCGCAGCAGCGTGGGCTGGTGCGGAACGAGTCGAGGGCCACAACGGACGAGCCGCGGTACTTCAGAGATTTTTTCGTCAAATGTACGGCGACAGCTTTCACATACCGCCGGAGCTTCTAGCGCGGGCGCGAGCAATGGACACCTCGGGTACCGATGACGAGTGAGCCGCTAGACCTCGGTCTCACCATTGACGGTGTTATATCGGCTCTGCAAAGAAACGATGTTCCCTATTTCATCAGCGGATCGGTTGCAGGAAGCGTTCACGGCGAAGTACGCGCCACCAATGACGTCGACATTGTTGCCGACATGTCACCAGCACAACTTCGGCACGTGGTTGCGTCGCTGCAGTCACAGTTCACCGTAGACGCCGACATCGCCGCCGAAGAATTTTTCTCCGGACGCTCGTTTAATGCCATCCACGCAACGACCTACTTAAAGGTTGATGTGTTTCCCGCCACGGGAGCCTTTGAGCGCGAAGCAATCCGGCGTGCAATCGGCGTTACACTTCCTGGCGTTGCGCATCAACTGTCAGTGGCATCATTGGAAGACATTCTGCTCGCCAAATTGCGATGGTACCGCTTGGGAGGCGAGTCTTCTGGTGTTCAACATCGAGACATTGAGCGCCTTGTCGCGCTCAACAAAGGTCTGTTCGATGCAGAGTATCTTCGAGTGTGGTCCAATCAGTTGAGTGTAGCCGACTTGCTCGCGAAGTACCTGAACGTCTAGGTGTCAGCTCGATCTGCGCGTCGCCGCACCAACCGAACGCTGCGTCTCGGCCACCACACGATTCCGAAAACTCTTTTCTTAGCAGCGGCGCTCGCTTTGGCGTATCCCCCAGTGCGGATATTAGCCTTAGTACTGGCCGGTCGCAGCCGGTACTGCCCGCTACAGGAAGCTTTGAAGAGCCGTACCAATTTAACGCTCCAAATCGAAGCCAAAAACCGGATTCTCCGGGAAAGCACCCTGATCCAGAAGGACGAGCGCGGTTTCCACCAGTGGCGGACGCCCAAAGGAGAATACTGGATTCCGGAAGGCAGCGATTTCGTGCTTCCCTACAATCTCGCCGAACAGGAGCGGAAAATTTACGGATCCGCCCCCCATTTTGTCAAACCCGGCGACACCGTTCTCGATTGCGGGGCAAACGTTGGAGTTTTTACAACCGAAGCCCTGAAAGCGGGCGCGAAACTGGTGGTAGCCATTGAACCAGCCCCCGAAAACCTGGAA
>JANXUN010000670.1 GCA_025356185.1 Gemmatimonadaceae bacterium | reverse complement strand
GCGAGACGCTGGTGACCGGCCTCGCCTGCACGCTTGATGATGCTGCGGCGCGTCACATGCGCGTGCTCCGACTGGAAATCGGCACGCGCATTGGCTTGCGTGATGGTCACGGCGGCGTTGCCGAGGGTCAGCTGGTGCGACTCACGAAATCACAGGCGCAGATCGACGTGCAGACCGTTGTTCGACGCGATCCGTTGCCTGCCGTGCACTTACTGCTCCCGGTAGCCGACAAAGACCGCATGCTGTGGCTCGCTGAAAAAAGCTGCGAACTCGCAGCCAGCAGCTGGCGTCCGGTCCTGTGGCGTCGCTCGCGCAGTGTGTCGCCGCGTGGGGAGGGGATGAGCTTTCAGGCGAAAGTTCGTGCCCGAATGGAGCAGGCGCTGGCCCAGTCAGAGGGTGCGTGGCTCCCGCAACTCTACCCCGAGGCCAACGTCGATCGAGCGATTCTCGCCGCACCCGCAGGCGATCGGATCGTGCTCGACCCCGACGGACCGTCGCTACTTGGCGGCGACTCACCGCTTTCAGTGCGAGCCCCCCTCACCTTTGCGGTGGGTCCCGAAGGAGGCATTGAGCGAGACGAGCTCGAAGCGCTGGAAGCGGCAGGGTTTCGGCGCGCGTCGCTTGGCCACACCATCTTGCGATTTGAGACAGCGGCCGTCGCAGCACTCGCCATTGCACGGAGTGTCCTCGGCCACGCCATTCCTGAATCTGCGGAGTAGACAGCTATGCCAGACGACTGCCTGTTTTGTCGTATTGTGCGGGGTGAAATCCCTGTGCTGCTCGTCGCGCAAAACGACCACGCCGTGGCATTCCGCGATATCAATCCGCAGGCGCCGGTCCACGTACTCGTGGTGCCACGTCGGCACGTCAAGTCCCTCGCCGAGGCAGCCGACGCCAGCGAGCTTGGCGCCATCGCGTTGCTCGCGGCCCAGGTCGCCCGTCAGGAGGGCATCGAGCAAGGTGGCTATCGGGTGGTGATGAACACCGGAGCTGACGGCGGGCAGTCCGTGGCGCACCTCCACATGCATCTGCTGGGCGGACGTCCAATGTCTTGGCCGCCGGGTTGACCAATCTGCCAGCCGCGGGTAAGATACATGGCTGTCATGCTTTGCCCATTGAGTTACCCCCCACGCGTTGTCCCACGGAGAGGTCGAGTTTGTCGGAAGTCATCATCCATGAAGACGAGAACTTCGAGCGGGCCCTGAAGCGCTTCAAAAAGAAGTGCGAAAAGGCCGGCATCTTGTCTGATCTGCGCAAGCATCGCCATTACGAAAAGCCGTCCGAACGTCGCAAGCGCAAGATGAACGCCGCAGTGCGCAAAAATCGTCGCACGCGCCAAGGCTGAGTACTTCCGTGGCCGCTCTGGGCGCAGCGTTGCTCGCGCGGCTACAGACTGATCAAGCTGCAGCACGCCGAGCACAAGACAAAGAACATGTCATGTTGCTCGGCATGGTCATTTCGGAGGTAAAAAACCGGGAGATCGAGCTGCGCCGTGATGCGCACGACGACGATATCGTCGACGTGATTCGCAAGGGAATTAAAAAACGTCGCGAATCGGTTGAGATGTACCGCAAGGGTTCGCGTGATGATCTCGCCGATAAAGAGCAGCGCGAGGTTGCGTCACTCGAAGCGTATCTTCCTGCACAGCTTGATCCCGAAATTATTCGCGCGGCTGTGCGCGAAGCGATCGAGGCCGGTGCGGCAAACGCGGGCGCCGTCATGGCGAAGGTCATGCCGATGTTCAAGGGTAAAGTCGACGGCGGCTCAATCAACGCGGTGGTGCGTGAAGAACTCGCGAAAGGTTGATGGCGGCAGGCGATTGAAGGGAAGCCTTCTTCATACGAACTTTCAGGCCCGGATCCGCACGAGCGGCGTCCGGGCCTTTGTTATCATCGCTCCCTCAGTGACGCGTGCCCACGCACGTCTGCTAGCGCTCATATGAACGCGCACGCCCTCGGCATTCTAGAGTTTCCACGACTGCTTGCGATCGTGGCGTCGCGCGCGCATTCCGCGCCCGGTGCGGCCGCGGTCCGGGCGATGGTACCGCGCGCGGATCGCGCGTGGATTGAAGCCGAACACGCGCGCGTCGCAGCGATGCGATCGTTGGTGAGCTCTGAAGTCGGATGGCAGAGTGAGCCGATTCCGGAGTTGGGCGAAGCACTCAAGCGACTGCGCATTGAGGGACTCACGTGGAGTGCAGCCGAGTTGCTGCATGCGGCCACGCTGCTGCAGTCCTCGCGGCGCATCCGCGATGCGCTGCGCGATCCACGACGGCCGGCGGTGCTTCTCGCCGTGTTGCGCATGTACGCGAGCGATCTCGTTGACTTGCGCGCACAAGAAGACGCGATTCGCCGGGCGATTTCGGAAGACGGC
>JANXUN010000650.1 GCA_025356185.1 Gemmatimonadaceae bacterium | reverse complement strand
GCAAATGCCGCGATGAGTTGTCGATGCTTCACCATGGTGATCCCGCCGATCCACGACGTCGCGATTCCGACTGCGACGGCCACGGCAAACGCACCAGGATGCGGCATGCTGTTTCCCTGCACCGCATGCGACGCAACCGCGCCAGCGACCACCGACGCGCTGCCCCACTCCGGATAGCGGGAAGCGCCAACGGGCAGCGATTCAAGTGCGAGGCATTCCAGTGCGGCACCGGTAACAAGGCCGGCCATCGGCGCACCAAAGAATGCGCCCGCCAGCGTTGACGCGACGATGGGTCTCGAGAACATGGCCTGCGGGAAACTCACCACATCGAGTCCCAGCAATGCAGCGAGCAGTCCGACGACGAGCCACGCGTCAAGCATCGTCTGCGTGCCCGAAGAAATCAGTTCCGTCACGACGACTCGAGTGTCGACTGCAATAGCTCGTCCAATGGAACCGGGCGCGTCGACGGAACATCTTGCGCCGTGACGTCGACGCCCATATGAGACAGCTCGCGCAGCTCGTGCTCTTCGTGTGTTGACAAAAACACATAGCGTAACCGGGGCGTGCGCCCCGGCGAGTGATGCACACCACCCACGTTCACCGCGCGAATCGCCGACGCGCATTGCGCGACGAGTCGGTGCATCGTCGGGATGTCCGCGACCAACAAAATGCCCGTGCCATGTTCGGCTTGCAGCTGCGGCATGCGCACTGCCGCATCGTCTACTGATAAAAAGTGTACCTGCATTTCTGGCGGCACACCCATACGATACAGCTCCTGCTCCCATTCACTCAGTGCGACATCATCGTCGACGAGCACGATATAGCGGAGTTCAAGCGGTTGTCCCCATCCGACAACCACTTGACCATGAATCAGACGATCATCGATTCGATACAACGCGATGGGCATACGTTCAGTGAAGAGTGCGGAAACCGCGAACGGGCGAGTTGCTCATGCGCCAGGCACCGCAGCGCCATGCGCGAGCATCGACGCTCGTCCACGATCGAGCGCCATCCGAGCCGCAGCGATCGGATCGGCATCGTCTTGCATGGCAAAGTCGAGTAGCAACGAGAGATTCACCCCAGTTACGAGCAGCAGCTCCGGCTGCTCGCGCATCAAACGCCGGGCGGCCATGGTGCAACTACCCGCAGGCAAGTCAGTGAAGATGACGCGTGCTCCCGATGCGTCAAGCGCATGTTGGATCGATTGCTTGATGTCGTCGAGTCCGAGGTCACTGTTGGACACCGAGACGAACGTGTCTCCACGTCCGGTGATCTGTTCGACCGCCGACACGATGCCCGCCGCAAACGTACCGTGCCCTGCCACGATGGCCCGAGCCGCCACTACTCTTCGTCCTCTTGCAAATAGCGCTGCGCGTCCGCGGTCTGTCTCATCTGTCCGATCAATCGCTCGTTAAATGCCGTGGCCGAATCGTAGCCACGATAGTAGCGCAACAGATGATTCATCGCGATAACCTCAGCGATGACGGTAATGTTTTTGCCGGGATTGAGGTGCACAGTGATCCGCGGCACATCAACGCCGAGAATATTGATCGTCTGCACATCTAGGCCGGTACGATCCACGTGCGCGCCGGCATCCCACTCTTCAAGCACCACCACGACTTCGATCCGTTTTTGCTGCCGGACGGCGTGAATGCCAAAGATCGCGGGGATGTCGAGCAATCCCACGCCGCGAATCTCCATGAAGTGGCGTTGCAGTTCGTGTCCTTTTCCAATGAGCACATCGTTGCCACGCCGCGAGACAAATACGAGGTCGTCAGCGACCAACCGATGTCCGCGCTCGACGAGATCGAGCACGCACTCAGACTTCCCGATGCCACTCTTTCCGGTAAAGAACACGCCCACCCCGTAGACGTCGGCGAGCGATCCATGCAGCGTCGTCGTTGGCGCGAACAGATCGGCCAGATATGGCTTGATCAGGCGATAAAATTCTGCGGTTTTGAGACTGGTGCGCATGAGGGCGACACCCGACTCCGCGGCGAGACGTTGCAATGGCTCGGGCGGATCGAGCTGCTTCGTGATAAATGCGCACGGAAGCGGAAATGCAAAAAACTGCTCGAGATTTTGGCGACGGACGTCGCTCTCCAAAGACTGGAGATAGCTGATTTCGGTCTCGCCCAATACTTGAATGCGCTGATACGGAAATCGATTGATATATCCGGCGAGCACGAGCCCCGGGCTTGATGCCTCGGGGCTCGTGATTTCGCGATCGAGTCCAACGGCGGGACCCAGCAGTTCGAGCTCGAGCGGCTCCTTCATGCGCTCAAAGAGCTGTCCAACCGTCAGGCGTGGGCTCACCCGGCGCGATCTCCGTGCGGACCGAATCGGCGAGCACGCACCGTACGCACGCGTGCCACCTGGCTTTCGAGTCGATGGACAGCGACCGCGAGTGCCGGCGCAAAATCGTAAGCGTCGCCATGGGCGACGAGCGAACGCGTGCGCGTGCCTTGTAGCACGATTTCCACGCGACGTGTGGATCCATCACTAATAAATCGGACGATCGCGTTCGCGACGCGATGCAATCGTGCCGCAATGCGACGAATCGCGGCTTCAGCCTGAATTCTGAGTGACTCGGTAACTTCGGCGTGATGTGCGTGCAGGATGATTTCCATCAGCGACTTCCTCCCATTCTCACCACCTCGCGGAGGTGAGCGTCGGTCTCGTTCGCAGCGCGTTGCCACGTAAACCCTTCGGCAAAGCGCCGAGCAGCGACGCCCAGGTGTTCGACGAGCGCACGCTCGCCGCTGAGTTTTCGCATGCTGGCTGCCATCGCAACGACGTCACCATGCGGGACGAGAAAACCTGTTTCACCGTCTCGCACAGAGTCGCGAATCCCCGGGGAGTTCGACGCAATCACCGGAGTACCGCACGCCGCCGCCTCCATATTCGTAATGCCCCAGCCCTCCTTGGGCGATGCAAATAGTGTTGCCCATGCTCGTCGAAGCAGGGCGATCTTCGATGACTCGTCGATCCGTCCTAGAAACCGTACCCGACTACCTATGCCAAGGGTTCTCGCCAACCGCTCAAGATCGGGACGAAATTCGCCCGCTCCTGCGATTTCGAGCTCGGCGTCCGGAATGGCAGAGGTCGCGAAGGCACGAATCACAAAATCCACTCCCTTATACTTCTTCAATCGCCCCAGATAAGCAAACAGTGGTTTTGATGACCGCACGGTCGAATCCGGCGTGTAGTGCGCGGAATCAATTCCCGGAAAGATCACGCGGATGCTCTCTCGCTTGACGCCGCGTTGAACGAGGTCGTCACGGGTGCTCTCACTAATGGCCTGAAAGGCATGCCGTCGGTAGAACCAGGGCATAGGCCGCTCAGCGAGCCAGACGGCCGCTGCCAGCGGTGCAGCGAGCTCATGGAATGCCGTTCCGCCAAAGAGATGAGGAACCAAGCCGACCAACTTTGGAAGACGCCACGTTGGCGTGTACAGCGGCACCTTATTAATGTCCTCGACGACGACATCGAAGCCCCGTGCCACCAGCTGCGTGTGCCAATAACGGCGTGCCAAAAATGGAAATGACGCGCGGGTCCCGACGCGATGCACCTCAATGCCATCGAGCGTGGCACGCGGCGAGCATCCGGGCCAGCCGCCGCACAGCAAGACGACCTCATGACCCATTTCCACGAGTCGTCCAAAAATCTCGTGTAAGTGAATCTCAGCGCCACCGGCGAGTGGATTGTCGCGACACTGCCAGTTGACGACACAGATTCGCAGCCCATCGCCCGCCGCACGACTCACAATTTTCCCAACCGACGGGCATACGCGTCCAGGACGCCGTTCACGAACCGCGCGCTGCGCTCGGTGCCGTACCGTTCGGCAAGATGCACCGCTTCCTGCAAAACAACTTTCACCGGCGTTTCGCCACGCGCGAATTCTGCGGCCGCAAGTCGCAAGACGCTGCGTTCGATCGCACCGATGCGCTCAAGCCGCCAATTCGAGGTGACTTCGGTAAGCCCCGCATCCAATTCGGCACCACGCTCCACGATGACCCCCACCAGTCGCGACGCGACTTCGCGTTCGCCCGGTTCGATAGCCAAATCATCGAACACATGCAGCGCGATTTTTCGCAGTTGCGTGATGTCGCGCATATCTGCCGCGTACAGCGCCTGCAATGCGCGCGCGCGCCCGCGGGACTCGACGCGATCGGTTCTGACGCGTGTTGCCACTAGTTCAGTACCTCGTCGATATCATCGTCGCTTGGAACGGCGCGATCGAACAGATCGAGAAGCTCAAGCGCGGCGAGAGCAGCGTCTTCGCCTTTGTTGCCGTGCGCACCGCCAGCGCGCGCTTCGGCCTGTTCTATCGTATCGGTGGTGAGCAGACCAAGTGTCACCGGCACGTCAAAGTCACGCGACGCCTCCATCAGTCCACGTGCCGATTCTCCCGCAACGATGTCAAAGTGCGGTGTGTCACCGCGAATTACTGCGCCGACAGCGACGGCAGCATCGTAGCGTGCAGACCCCAACGCGCGCCGCACGGCGACTGGCAACTCCCACGCACCGGGCACCCACAAGACATCGATATCGTCAAACTGCACGCCACTGCGTACGAGCGCCGACACCGCGCCCTCGGCGAGTGGCATCGTTATGGACTCGTTAAAACGACTCGCGACGACGACGATGCGGCGCCCTGCACCGCGCGGTTCTCCATGAAACTCGGCCATCAGTAAACTCTCTTAAATCGCGAACAGGTGACCGAGCTTGGTGCGCTTGGTTTCGAGATACGACGCGTTTTCATCGGTGGACGGCGCTTCGAGTCGCACGCGATCGGTGACTTCGAGTCCGTAACCGTCCAAACCGACAAGCTTGCGCGGATTGTTGGTAAGCACACGAATACTGTGCAGTCCAAGATCCATGAGAATCTGCGCACCAATTCCGTAGTTACGCAGATCATCTTTGAAGCCGAGTTGCTCATTGGCTTCGACGGTATCGGCACCGCGGTCTTGCAACTCGTACGCTTTGAGCTTGTTGAGCAGGCCGATCCCGCGTCCCTCTTGATCGAGGTACACGATTGCGCCTCTGCCGTCCGACTGAATCATGCGCATAGCCGTCTCAAGTTGCCATCCGCAATCGCAGCGTTGTGAATGAAACACATCGCCAGTGAGGCACTTCGAGTGCATGCGCACCATGACGTTTTTCGCATCGATGACGTCGCCGTGCACCAACGCAATGTGCTCACGCGCATCGACGTCGTTGCGATAGCCCACGATACGCCATTCGCCAAACGCGGTCGGCAACCGTGCTTCGGCAACCCGGTGCACCAGCCGCTCGGTCTTTAGACGATACGCGACAAGCTGTGCAATCGTGATAAATGTGAGCGAATGCTTTTGAGAAAACGCTTCGAGCTGCGGACGACGCGCTGTGGTGCCATCGCGATTCAAGATCTCACAAATAACGCCTGCACTGCGAAGGCCCGCTAAACGCGCGAGGTCAACGGCCGCTTCGGTATGTCCGACACGTTGTAGCACGCCACCGTCGCGAGCACGCAAGGGATGAATGTGCCCAGGCGTCCGCAGATCTGCGCGCGTTGACGACGCATCGACGGCGACACGAATCGTTGTTGCACGATCACTCGCGCTAATTCCGGTTGAGACGCCGAACCTGGCGGCGGCGTCGATGCTCACCGTAAACGCCGTCGACATCGATTCGGTGTTTTCTTCAACTTGCGGCTGCAGTCCCAGGTGATCGGCCCACGCGTTGGTGATCGCGAGACAAATCATACCTTTTGCGTCGAGCATGAAATTGACCATCTCGGCGGTCACCATTTCGGCGGCGCATACGAGGTCCCCCTCGTTTTCGCGATCTTCGTCATCTGCGACAACCACAAACTTGCCCGCTGCTAAATCCTGTAGGGCTTGCTCGACCGTACCAAACACCATGCGTGACTCCATCTCTTTCTCGTTCATTGAACGCTCAAGCTCGCGCGATGTGGCGTGACCAACCGTTCAACATGCTTCGCGATCATATCCGCCTCGACGTGGACATGCAGACCCACCAGCGCGTCACCCAGCGTGGTATGCCGACGCGTGAATTCGATGATCGACAGCTGAATGCCGTCATCATGCAGCGCGTTGACCGTCAGACTTACACCATCGATGGTGACTGATCCATGCAACACCATCAACGATCGTAACACCTCGGGCACCGTGACATCAATCAACCACGCATCGTCGCGCACCGACATGGCCGTAATGCGTCCAACTCCGTCCACGTGCCCTTGCACCAGATGACCGCCGAGTCGATCACCCAGTCGCATCGCCCGTTCCAAGTTGATGCGCGAGCCGACATCCCACGACGCGATCATTGTTCGATCGAGCGTGGTCGACACTGCTGCGACCGTGAACCACACGCCGGCGACGTTGTCCACGCCATGTGTTCGCACGGTCAGGCACGCGCCGTTCATGGCGACGCTTTCGCCATCGGCGAGATCGGCATAGCGGCATTGCACGCGAAACTCCCGGCCCGCCGCTGTCGTTGCGACGTGCACGATCGTTCCAACGTCGTCGACGAGGCCGGTAAACATCGCGTGCTTAGTCCTCAGAAACTGCGTACGTGGTCATCAGATCAGCGCCGAGCGCGCGTCTCACCATCACGCGGTACCTCGGTGTTGCATTCGCGAGCCTTGACGGCAAGCTGACGAAGGCCGGCAGCGCTCCCGCCCCCAGAATGACCGGTGCCTGAAAGGTAATCAGGCGATCGACCACTCCGGCGCCTACGAGCGCCGACGCCAAGTGGGCGCCCCCCTCGACCAGCAGATGACGCACGTCGCGCGCTCTCAATTCACCAAGCGCCTCGGCGATGGAATCGGCACGAAGGATTTGCGCGCCCTCCTCGCGCAACGCTCGCTCTCGCTCGGGATCGCGACCGTCGGTGACGATGAGGAGCGGAATCTCCCGCGACGACCGCACGACCGCAGACGACAGCGGCGTCCGAGCGCCCCGATCGAAAACGACGCGCTGCGGCGCGATGCGGGGCGGTGGCACTTCGCGCGCCGTAAGCTGCGGATCATC
>JANXUN010000622.1 GCA_025356185.1 Gemmatimonadaceae bacterium | reverse complement strand
CGAAAGAACCCATTTCACGTGCGGTGACGGGGCGGTTGTTCGATGCGTTGGTGCAGGCGGGGCTGATGACGATGGCGTACAGCCCGCACTTCCGCATTCAGCCAGCGTTGTCGTTGGATGCGCAGACGGCGGCGAATGGGGTGCAGATTTTGCGCGACGTGTTTGATGTGATGGCCCGGGAGAATTGGATCGGGCAGTAGCGCGCGTTAGTCCGCTTAACCGGTAGACCATAATCTGCCGGAACAGCGTATGAGCGTTCGGGTATCGAGATCACTTCTCGAACGCCCACCACTACCCTGCTGCGCGCCATGCGATTAACCGCACTCGTTGCCGTGTTTTGTGTTCCGCTGTCATTGTCAGCACAGCAAACTGCTAACGCCAAATCCGTACAGTCGAACGGTGTCGCACGCACGTTTCTGTCGTTCGGTCAGCCGTATGGCGGATGGTTGCTGATGGCGTTCGACTCGATTCCGGCAAGCAAATACGAATTCCGTCCGATGCCGGTGCAGCAGAGCATTGGTTGGATTGCGCAGCATGTCGCGAACGCGAATTACGAATTGTGTTCGACGATTGGCGGCACGAGTCGGGTCAAGACCGCAACGGACGCGCTGCCGGAGTCAATCAAAGCGCAATGGCCTAAGGACACACTGATCGCTCGTGTGCGTGCGTCGTTACAATTTTGCGTGGCGCAAGTTCAGGGTTTGACGGACGCACAACTGGCGGACACGCTGACGACGAACAGCGCGACGGGACCGCAAAAGGTTTTGCGGGCCCGATTTCTTATTCTTCTCGTCACAGATCTCGCCGAACATTACGCGCAGATCGCGGGCTACATGCGGATTCTCGGCATGGTGCCGCCGTCGGCGTTACCAATTCGGGGCGGCTAACCTCACGCTGAGGTCGTGCGCCGTGCTACCGTTTTGCTGGCAGCCGTCTTACGTGGCCGTCCGCCTTTCGCGCCGTTCACGCGCGCCGCGGCGGCCTTCGCTTTTGAAGTCGCGCGTCCTGCCTCAGCGGCAAGATGTCGAATGCGTGCAGCTGGATCGACGGCCGACAATAGGACACCGGCGACGCTCAAGTCCACGTCCATCGCGTCCCATCGCAGTGCGCTTCCGGCCGCTGACACCGTCACCGTCGATAGTTCTTTCGATGTCGCGTGCCGTAGCGCGGCGATACTCCGCACGGGAAACGCGAACACGACGCCGCTTGTCAGCTCTAGAACAACACGTGCATTGGTTTTGTCGAAATGCGCGGAACGCGCGCGATGGCCCTTTGCCCGCGCCTTACGTTCACGCTCTCGTGCGGCAGGGATTTGCGTGAGAATTTCGGCGTCCGTCAGTCGTTGTTCAGCCATGGAATCTTCTCCAAGCGTGCAATAGATATTCAGAGTTCGCCTCGACCAAACGCACGGCGGCGAGAACGTCCGCATCTCGATTGCCGTTCGCGTTTCGCACGGCGACCCGCTGCGAGCCAAACGGAAGGTAAATCACGACGACGACCTCACCTCGTATAACGTGCACATGTGGCGGTCCATGCTCCGGCGGCGGGAGGAAAATGCGAACCTGAAAGCCTTCCGCACGAAGGACGGTTGGCATCGCGTGCTTAATTTAAACCCAACAGATGGGTTTCTCCACCGCGCGGTACGGTCAATCGCATCATGAAGGAAGCATGGCACTTATGTGCGCATGCTATCCTCAGCATTTCTGCCCTTCAATTATCCCAATGTCCTGCGCTACGAAACTCCGCGGCTGAATACCAGTTGGGCGGCGGCCAGGTCGGACAAGCCGGTGCCCACAGATTTGAATAAGGTGATTTGATCATCGTGCGTGCGGCCTTTGCACTCGCCGCGCACGAGCTGTGCGAATTGCGCGACGATCGCGTCGCGGGTGATGATGCCCTGCTCCATCGGCACCACGATATCGCCGGCTTCGGCAAGCACGCCGTCGTACGTATCAACGGAGATGCGGCTTTTAGCGACGGCGTCACTATCGACTTCGCGCATGGCGTGTGTGAAGCCCCCAACCAGATCGATGTGCGTGCCGGGTTGGATCCATTCCCCTTTGACGATCGGCGCGGTCGATGTCGTTGCGCACGAAATGATGTGCGCCGAGCGAACGGCCGCTTCGAGATACGGCGTGGCGGTAACCGGCAGCCCTTCGTCGGCGAGCGTTTGTGCGAGCGCCTGCGCACGATCGTGATGACGACCCCACAGCATCACGCGCGTGAGCGAGGGTCGCAGTGCGCAGTGCGCGCGAATCATATACGGTGCGAGATGCCCAGTGCCGACCATCACCATCGAACTCGCGTCGGTCACGGCGCAGTGCTGTGCAGCGATGGCGCTGACGGCGGCAGTGCGTCGAACGGTGAGTGCGTCACCGTCCATGAGCGCTCGTGGTACGCCGCTTTCGCGGTCAATCAGCAGATACGTCGCGCCGACGGTCGGAGCGCCGAGCTTGGACGCGCCCGGAAGCACGGTGACCAGCTTGAGGCCGATCGAACGCGCCGACCAGGCGGGCATGAGCAGCAGAATGTCGTCGTCACTCAAGGCATGTGCGTGCCGCAACGGCACGACGGCCCCTTCCGCAAACGCTGCGGAAAGGGCCGTCGCTAATTCAGTCCACGAGAGTGCTGCGTGAACGTCGCTTGCCGAATACACCCGCACGAGACGACGTCCAGAAAAATCGCTGCTTACTTCTTACCGCCGGTGACTGTGAGGCCGGTGACCATGCCGTCGGTGTTGTGGGCAAAGCGCACGCCGTACACGCCGTCGGTGCTCTTAAGCTTGCCGTCGGCAACGATGGCCGATTTGTCGTACGAAGCCACCGTCTTGCCGTTGATGACGCATTCGACTTTGTCGCCCTTGACCGACATCGCGATCAACTGCTCAACCGGATCGCCCTTGGCTGCGGCTTTGTGCACCGCTTCGTCGGCGCCGCCACGTCCACCGTTCATCTGGAAGGACGCTGGCCCAAAACCACGCACGATGAACGTGCCGTTGCCATACGCTGCACAGTACAAAAAGGATGCTTTGTCGGTGCCCATGTCGTTGCCGCCAATGACGATACCGTACGGGTGCGGATGTGTATTCACATTCATGTACTTGGGCTCTTTGAACGTCGCGGAGACCGTGTAGTCACCCTTGAGCATGCCCTTCGGGTTCCAGTAGGTCGTTGCCGGACCCGTGGTGACCATGAAGTCCTTGCCCATCGCCATGAACTTGGCGTCTTCGATCTTGAGTCCTGCGGCGGCTTCCTTGGCGTCGACAGCACCCATCCAGCCGTTTGCCGTGATGCCGCCGCCTTTGACGGCCATCGACTTTTCGGCGTCCTGCGCCATGGTGAGGGTGGGCGCGAGCATCAGCGCCACTACTGCCAGAACAAAGCCTTTGTTGCGTTTCATTGGTGTTCGTCTCGGTGAGAGGTATGGTGGGAGTGGAACGTTAGCCTGCGAACCCGCTGCTTCGCTATCTTTTTGAGATGCCTTTGACGAACTCGATGTACACCGCTGGTGCGCTTGTGTGCACCCTGCTCTTCGCGTCGCCCGGAGCAGCTCAGGGCACGCCCGCGACCTACTTGGACTACCACACAACCGCGCCAGCGTCGTGGGCGACACGTGCGCCGGCGTCGAGCATGCGACTGGCCGAGTTTACCACGCCGGGCGTGGCGGGAAAAGCGGGCGCGGAAGTGATTGTGTATTTCTTTGGGAAGGGTGCGGGCGGGAGTCCGGACGCAAATCTGAATCGGTGGAAGAGCCAGTTTTCGAATCCGACTGGTGCGCCGGTGATTGAGCGGGTGTCGGTGGATTCGAAGGGTCCGTTTCCGCTGACGATTGCGGAATACGAGGGAACGTATGCGCGAGGGATCGGTGCGGGTTCAGAGCCCGAGCAGGCGCGGCCTGAGCATATGCTGGTAGCGGTGGTGGCGGAGACGCCGCTGGGGATGATTTTCTTTCAGCTGTTTGGGCCGGTGCAGAGTGTTGAGGCGGAGAAGGCGACGTATTTGCAGTTTGTGCGGGGGTTGAAGTAGCACCGTTCCGGGCACTGTTGCAAACGCATCGCACAATCACAATGCATGCGAAACCGTGCAACTTCATTGTTGCAAATAGGTTGCGCGATTCGATTTGCTGATGCACGATATTTGTGATGCAGCGAAAAACGGGAGCTCAAGGTCTGCTTTCGCACGCTGGAACCGCTCACGGAGAATCGCGTGGTCACTTGGACAATGTGCAGATCAATCTCCGTTGCAGGATTCGTCTGTATCGCCGCCGCGTGCGGAGGTGGCGGCCAGACGTCGTCGCCGAAGCCCGTGCCCGTGCTCGCGTCCATCGCCGTCGTCATATCACCAGCAAGCATTCGCGTCGGTCAGACAGGCAGCGCTACTGCCACCGGCGTCGACCAGAGTGGGGCGCCTTTCACGCTCGGCACCGTCACGTGGTCCGTGTCCAATCCAGCGGTCGCGACCATCTCCGGCTCAGGAACCATCGTTGGAGTGAGTCCAGGCGTTGTGACAGTGCTCGCGTCATCGGGCAATCAGAGTGCGCAAGCGTCGTCTACAATCACGGCGCCCGTCAAGGTCGCTGCGGTCGTCATCACTCCTTCCGGCGGGCGCCTTACCGTCGGGCAATCGCTGCAGCTTTCCGCCAAGGCGACCGATTCCGCGAACAACGTGGTGAGTGGAGAAACGGTCTCGTGGTCCTCATCGGCATCGAACGTCGTCAATGTGACGTCGGATGGACGTGTGACTGCATTTGCCCCAGGCTCGGCAACCCTCAGCGCCTCAGTCAGTGGCGTTACCGGTCGCACAGATCTGCTGTCTGTGTCGCTCATCGCGATCGCGGCGACCGGAGCCACCGGATACTTGCACGCCGACGCTGCTACGCCTCCTGCCACGTTCAGCTACGGCTACAGCGGCTACACATCCATGTCTCGACTGGGTGGCGCGCAGACCGAAGCTGAACAGTTCGGATGGGGCACGTGGCTTATACCCAACAACTTGGCGTTCTCGACCGCGCTGTGCCCTGTGGGTACCTATGCGCGCGACAATTGGCCGGAGCGCGGCCCCACGTACCGCGACGTGTATCAGACCATCGAAGGTGGCGGTGGCCAATGGACCTCCACCGCTTTTCCTTCGCCGTCGCCGAAGTTCCGCGTCAACTCAACGCCCGATTGCTACAGCACGGAAGTCGCATCCACCGGATGGAGTTTCTATTTGGCGGCGTTGCCAGCAACCAAACTGGGATTCGCCCAACTCAGCAACCGCCTCTTGGTGCCACCCGACGGCATCACGGTTGCCATTGAACCGCAGCAGGCGTTACTCGGCTTCGGTTGGATTGCCCTCCCTCTTGTTCCTGCAACCACGTCACCGCTTGGTGTTCCAACCGGCAACCAAAATCTCACACTCTTCCTCAACGCGACCAACTTCAGCGGACCCGTCGCCTTTTTCGTACCGGAAACATGGAGCGCGGTGCACGCGGTGGATCGCAGCGCCGTTGGCCGCGGGTTGGATGCCCAGCCGATGTTGTTTGGATCACTGGCATTGGAAGTGGGCAACCTTCCGATGATGACGGCCACCGCGGCGAGTGGTGATCGATATCGCCGAGTGCCGCAGGTGGCATTTGGCACAGCGTCCGCTGGGCAGGCCATGCTGCTGCAGGACGTGCGTACCTACGCCAAGTCCGCATTCTGGGACGCGTTTGATCGGTGGGTTCAGAACGGCACGCCTGCCACGTCCTTCAACGCGTCTGGTTCGACACCAACGGTACTGTCGAATCCGTCGTCCTCGCTTCGCATGGGGACTGCGCCCATCGTCGTTGATGCCATCATGAGCACGGGCATCCTGCAGACGGGCGGCGGTGGCAGCGGCATTGGTATCATCGGCAAAGTGCTCAACGCCGACGGGCAAGCTACGTTGCCGGAATATTTCCGCGAGTTGCGTGGCGATTGGATTGCCATCCCATCAACGCAAGTACCGCCGGAGACTGGACTCACCACCGCGACGTTCACGCCGAAAGCGCGCACCAGCACCGCGACGCTCAACTCGACCACATGGAATTCGTCGGCGTGGGCGTCGCCGATGATGACTGCCACGCTCAACGACGGCTCTACGATCGATTACGTCTGGTATCGCTTTGTAGATCAGCCGGCGATAGCGCGACTGGGTCTCAGCAGCGACGTGCTGCAGAAGCTGCAGGCGTTCGTCACATCATTGCACCAGAATTCCGGTGTGAATGGCGTCACGATTGCCGGCCCGACTGCAGGACGTCTCGCGACGCTTGATCCGGGATTGATCGTGACGCCTCCAGCCGGAATGACGCTTGGCTATGTCCCGGTGGTGATACGGCAGCGGTAGCACGCGCCATGATCACTGCTGCTCACAAGCTCAGCGCCGCTGTGGAAGCCCACACACTCGGAAGGTAAGGAGTCCCGCCTGATTCATCGGGCACACGTTAGTTTGGTCGCCGGTGCACTCATACTCCATCGCTAACAAACGGTGCATTGCCCGACGACACTCTCTTCCAGCAGCTGCACGAAACACTCGGCACCGCCTACACGCTCGAACGCGAGCTCGGCGGCGGCATGTCGCGTGTGTATGTGGCAATCGAGAATCGGTTCCAGCGACGAGTCGTCATCAAGGTGTTGTCACCGGAGTTGTCAGAGGGGTTGAGCGGCGAACGATTCGAGCGCGAGATCGGCCTCGCCGCTGGACTACAGCAGGCGAACATCGTGCCCGTGATTTCCGCGGGCGATGTCAACGGCCTGCCGTGGTACTCGATGCCGTATATCGAGGGCGAAAGTCTGCGGTTGCGCATGCAACGCGGCGCGGTGTCGGCCGCTGAGGCGGTCGCAATCCTGAAGGATGTTGCACGTGCGCTTTCGTACGCGCACGAACGCGG
>JANXUN010000597.1 GCA_025356185.1 Gemmatimonadaceae bacterium | reverse complement strand
GTCCAGCGCCATCGCTCCCTGTGTTCGGCACAGAAAGCCCGCCGGTCGCCACGACTACACGATCGGTGTCGATCGGTACGTCGTTGTCGAGCGAGACGGACCACCCATTCGCCACGGGCGCGATGCCCATCACGCGCGTCTCCATGCGCAAGGTCACGCCAACGCTTCGCGCATACGCCAGCAACCCATCGCGCACATCGCGCGCTTTATGCGACGCTGGAAACACTTTCAAGTCGTCGGGTTCATCGACCAGTGGAATACCAAGCGTATGCTCAAAGAATGCGCGTTGATCGCGCAACGGCCACGCACGCAGCATTTTGCGAAGCACGTTGGGTGACGAGTCGGTCACAAATCGTGATTCGTCGATCGACATCGGCAACACATTGCAGCGTCCTCCTCCCGAGATGAGGATTTTGCGCCCCCCATCGCGCGTGCGCTCGACAAGCGTGACCTCTGCACCCGACTCCGCGGCGAAAATCGCCGCCATCGTGCCAGCGGCACCCGCTCCAATGACGACAACCTTTGGCATGCACGCCCGCCCTGAGGAAAGACGGAGATTTTGCCCGGGGCGGGCAGTCAGCGTCTATAGACAAATGTAACGCGCACCGACTCGGCGCCCTGTATTGCCATCCTCGATACAATCACCGCATGCCCGCCAACCGTCGCAACTACTATCGCGTGCTCCACGTGCAGCCCGACGCGCCCGCCGAGGTGATCAAGGCGGCGTATCGCGCGCTGATGTCGCTGCACCATCCTGACAAGGGTGGCGATGCAGAGAAGGCGATTTTGGTGAACGAAGCGTACGGGGTGCTCGCTGATACACAGCGCCGCGCTGAGTATGATGTGAAGCGATCGATCAAACCGGGCCGGGGAGCAAATCGCGAGGTTAAAGCACGCGGATGTCCGATGTGCGCGTTGCCCTTACCATCAACGATCTTGCGTGACGCACGGTGCTTGCGGTGTCATGCGCCGCTCACACGGGCGAGCAAGGCGCACGGTAGTACAAAAGACGGTGAACGCCGAAAGATCATGCGCGTGAACAAGTCGGATTGGGCGCGCCTGATCATCACATGGAACGGCACGCCGATTGACGTGCGCATGCGCGATCTCTCGTTAGACGGAATCAGCGTGTACAGCGGCGCGCTCATACCGATCGGAACGACGGTACGTGTCGAAGGCGCCGCGTTTGACGTGGTGGCTGAGATCGTGTCGACGCGCAAAATGGCCAACGTGTTTACGCTGCACGCGAAGTTGGTGACGGCGCAGTTTGTCGCACAGGGTGGCTTTATACAACGGTCGGCGTAGCGCGGCGCCAGTCAGCAGCACGCCGTGGCTGGACCGAATGCGTGGCGTGGGACAGATTGGCAGCACGCATGATTACTAAAGCAAAATTTCTCGCCGCCAGCTCGTGCGGGCGCGCCGGATGGTATGCGCAGCGTGCGCCGCGCGCGCCATTGACCCACGCCGATCGATGGGCCTTCCACGTGGGCAATCGCGTGGGCGCACTCGCGCGCGCGCACCTCGGCGATGGTATCGTGCTTCCGTATGCGTCGCACGAACGCGCGCTTGGGCAGACGGATGACGCACTGCACGATCCCCACGTGACGCTTGTGTTCGAAGCGACGTTTGCCGTGGCGCACTGCGTCGCTCGCGCCGACGCCCTTCGTCGAGCGGACGACGGTTGGGAACTCATCGAGGTGAAATCGGGAAAAATGCCTGAGGACGGCACGTCAACGAGCGAGGACTATCTCGATGACGTCGCGTACACACTCACCATTGCCCGAGCCGCCGGGATCAATATCGTTCGTGCGACACTGATGTTACTCGATCGCGAATATACGCTTGGCGCTGCGCAGCAATTCGGAACGGTCGATGTCACTGAACGAGCGAATGCGCGCGCCATCGAGTTCGCCGCCAATCTCCATACGATTGTCGAGACGCTGCTGTCGGACACCCCTCCCGCCGCACAGTTGCAATCGATCTGCAAAAAGTGCGACCACTTCGCCACGCAGTGCATCGGTGTCGGCAT
>JANXUN010000591.1 GCA_025356185.1 Gemmatimonadaceae bacterium | reverse complement strand
GCAGTGCTTCAGCCCTCAGTATCACCTGCTGCCAAATCGCGAGAATGTCTTTGGTGTGCTGTCGCTGATCGTGTGGGCGCTCACACTCGTCGTCAGTGTGAAGTACATCAGCTTTATTCTTCGCGCGGACAACCGCGGTGAAGGTGGCACGTTTGCACTGCTTGCGTTGATCTTTCCCAAGCGCGCGCCGCAAAATGAGTTCACCAAAGGGAAGGCGTTGGTGGCGCTGGCGCTCTTCGGTACCGCGTTGCTGTATGGAGATGGCATCATCACGCCGGCGATGAGCGTGCTGGGCGCGATGGAAGGGTTGAAAATCGCATCGCCGCAGATGGCCACCTACATCGTACCCTTCTCGCTCGTGATTCTTGCCGTGCTCTTTGCGGTGCAGTATCACGGCACGGATCGCGTGGGACTCCTGTTTGGTCCGTTGATGCTGCTGTGGTTTGGCATTATCGGCGCACTCGGTGCGGTCGAGATTGTGAAGTCACCGTGGATTCTTGCAGCGATCAATCCGTGGTACGCGGTCGTATTCATGGTTGATCATGGCACGCTCGCATTTTTGGTGCTGGGGTCGGTCGTACTTGCGATCACGGGCGGTGAGGCGCTCTACGCCGACATGGGGCACTTTGGCAAACGGCCGATTCGGCTTGCGTGGCTCGCAATGGTTTTTCCCGCGCTGCTCCTCAACTACTTCGGCCAAGGCGCACTGCTGGTGCGCAGTCCAGCAACGGCTGAGAATCCATTTTTCTTTCTCGCGCCCAAGCTGTTGCTCATTCCCGTGTTGATTGTCGCCACGTTGGCCGCAATCATCGCGTCTCAAGCGCTCATCTCCGGAGCGTTCTCGATCACACGACAAGGCATTCAACTCGGTTTCATTCCGCGGCTTGAGATTCGCCACACGTCGAAAACCGAAGAAGGACAAATCTACATACCTGAGGTGAATTGGTTTATCGCCATCGGGTGCCTCATCATCGTGGTCGCATTTAAGAACACCGAGGCACTTGGTGCCGCGTATGGGATCGCGGTGACGGGTACCATGTTTATTACCACGATGCTGTTTTACGTGGTCGCGCGTTTGCGCTTTCGCTGGTCGAACAGCAAAGCATTGCTGTCCACTATCCCATTTTTAATTGTCGACGTTGCGTTCTTGTCTGCGAATCTTGTAAAGGTCACCAGCGGTGGATGGGTACCGTTGGCAATCGCCGGCGTGCTGTTCATGCTGATGCTGACATGGAAGCGCGGACGCGCGCTGCTTAATCAGCGGTTGGCAGAAGGCACCATGCCGCTGCAACTCTTTCTCGAAGGCGTCGAGAGTTCGTCGGTGCATCGCGTCGCCGGCACTGCGGTCTTCATGACGGGCAGTGATGATGGCGTGCCGCCCGTGCTACTGCACCACCTGAAGCACAACAAAGTGTTGCATCAACGCGTGTTGTTGGTGTCGGTGAAAACAGCAGACATCCCGGAAACACGTGCATCCGAACGGGTGCGTGTCTTCCCGTTGGGTCAGGGCTTTTGGCGCGTAGTCGCGACGTACGGCTTCATGCAGTCGCCCAACGTGCCGCAAGTCTTGGAAGTCGTCGACCAGATGGGCATTCGCTGCAAGCCGATGGAAACGAGTTACTTCCTCGGGCGCGAGCGACTGATTCCCACGCCGACGCGCGTCGACGAAAAGTTTGCGCTTCCACGTTGGCGCAAATTGGTCTTTGCATTTTTGGCGCGTAACGCGCGGTCGGCGACTGAATTCTTTGGAATTCCCGCCAACCGCGTCGTTGAACTCGGAACGCAGATCGAGTTCTAGTCGCCGGCGACGGCGACGGGGATCGGCGCCATTCCATGTGATTCGGCGCGACGCGCTTTGCGCTTTGCGCCACGCACGCGCCATCCGTCAAGATACGTGTACACGACTGGCGTGACGTACAACGTGATGAGCTGCGAAAACGCGAGTCCACCGACCACAGCAAGTCCGAGCGGCTGACGCGATTCCGCGCCCGCACCGAGGCCAAAGGCGATCGGTAGCGTACCCATCAGCGCGGCCGCCGTGGTCATCATGATCGGACGGAAACGTACGCGTGCCGCTTCGACGATGGCATCCGTTGCGGACATTCCTCGATCGCGTTCTGCTTCGATCGCGAAATCGATCATCATGATCGCGTTCTTTTTCACGAGGCCGATCAACATGATCACACCGACATACGCGTACACGCTCAAGTCCTTGCCAAAGATCAGCAACGTTGCGAGCGCGCCGACCGCGGCGAAGGGCAAACCCGACAAAATCGTGAGCGGATGGATGTAGCTCTCATACAGAATGCCCAGCACGACGTAGATCACGAAGATCGCGACGACGAGCAGCGCCAAGAGCCCACTCTGTGCCTGCGCAAACGCTTGCGTGTCACCGCTTAGAATACTGGAGACGTCTGCAGGTAGCGTTGCACGCGCTTCACGCTGCACCGCATCGACCGCCGTTCCCAACGCGATGTTCGGTCGCAAGTTGAAGGAAATCGTGACGGCGGGCAGTTGTCCGTTGTGTTGAATCGATTGCGGACCAACACCTTTTGTAAAGCGCGCAACGGAACCAAGTGCGACCAGGTTGCCCGTTTGTGAACGCACAAACAGCTGACTGAGCGCCGTGGGATCGCGTTGATATTCCGGCTTGAGCTCCATGATCACCCAATACTGATTCGTCTGCGTGTAGATCGTTGAGATCTGGCGCGCGCCGTACGAGTTATAAAGCGCTTGCTCGATCTGTGTGGCCGTGATGCCGAGTGTCGACGCACGCTCACGATCGATCTCAATACCAACTTGCGGATTGCCCACTTGGAGATCGCTCGAGATACCCTCGATCTCCGGCAACTCGCGCATGCGTTGCTCGAGCGTGCGGCCCGCAGTGTACAGTTGCGCGATGTCCGAGCCCTGCAATGAAATCTGATACGAGCTGTTGCCGCGACGTCCGCCAATGTTGATCGGTGGTGGATTGCGGAAAAAGACCTGCACGCCCGGCACCTTTGACGTCGCGCGCGTCAGTTTGCGCATCACTTCATCCACGTGCGGACGCGCGCCGCGCGGGGCGAGCGTCATTTGCAGACGTCCCTGATTCGCTCCACCAAATCCGCCGCCGAGCGACGCGAGGACAAACTTTACGTCCGCCGTATCGGCAGCAACGATCTTGGCGACCTCGCGCACCTTGGCGACCATCGCATCGTATCCGACGCCTTCTGGTCCTTCAATGGATCCCGAGAGGCGGCCCGTATCTTCGGACGGAATGAAGCCTTTCGGAATAATCATGAATAGGCCGACCGTCGTGCCCAACATCAGCGCGCCAAACAGAATCGTCATACCACGATGACGCATGACCCAACCAAGGGAGCCCACGTACCCACGCTCGCTGGCTTGATACAACCGCTCCACCGAGCGCCACTTTCCATCGGTGCGCGCGTGTCCTTCGCCTTCGCGCAGGAAGCGCGCACACAACATCGGCGTGAGCGTGAGTGAAATGAATCCTGACACGAGAATCGCCACGCCGATTGTCACGGCAAACTCGCGGAACAAGCGACCTACCAAGCCCGGCATAAAGAGCAACGGAATAAAAACGGCGACCAGCGAGATCGTCATCGACAAGATCGTGAAGCTGATTTCTTTCGATCCGTCGAGCGCCGCCTGCATGGGTTTCTTTCCCATCTCCAAGTGTCGCACGACATTCTCGAGCATCACGATCGCGTCATCCACAACAAACCCAACGGCGAGTGTCAGCGCCATCAACGACAGATTGTCGAGACTGTAGCCGAGTGACCACATCACGCAGCAGGTGCCAATCAGTGAGAACGGCAGGGCGAGTGATGGAATGATCGTCGCGCGCACATTCCGCAAGAACAAAAAGATCACCATGATCACAAGGAACAACGTGAGCAGCATAGTGAACTTCACATCGTTCACCGATTCGCGAATGGAGTCGGCTTTGTCGTAGACCTTTTCCACGCGAATGCTGGCCGGCAACTGCGGCTTCAGCAGTTCGAGCTCAGCGCGCACACCTTCGGATACTTCAACCGTGTTGACGCCAGGCTGGCGAATGATCGACAGCGAGATGTTGCCGCGACCGTTCAGCTCACTCAGACCGCGCTGATTTTGCAAATCGTCTATCACGTTGCCCAAATCACCCAATCGCACAGGCGCAGCGTTGCGATACGCGACAACGAGCTGCCGGTACTGCGATGCGTTTTTCAACTGTCCGCTCGCCTGCACCGTGAACGACTGATTCGGTCCCATCAACACGCCGCCGGGCAAATTGGAGTTGCCCGCCTGAACGGCGGCCTGAACCTCGTCGATGCCGATGCCGCGCGCTTGCAGCTGACCCGGATCAAGTTGAATACGTACGGCGTACTTCGCGGAACCAAACACCTGCACCTGGGCGACACCGGACACGGTCGACAATCGCTGACCGACGAATGTTTCGACGTACTCGTTGAGCTCCGTGCGGGTCATTTGATCCGTACTGAAGCTGTACATCGCAATCGGTTGATCGGCCGCGTTGGCTTTGTTGTACGATGGCGGTTGAATGCCCTGCGGCAATTGACGCAGCGTTTTGGAAATCGCTGACTGCACGTCGGCCGCGGCTTTGTCGATATCACGCTCGAGATTGAACTGCAGCGTGACATTGCTACTGCCTTGCGAACTTGATGAGGTGATGTTGTCGATGCCAGCAATCGTCGAGAATTGTTGTTCGAGCGGCGTCGACACCGATGTCGCCATCACCTCGGGACTTGCGCCCGGTAGCGATGCGTTGACGGTGATGGTCGGATAGTCGATGGTTGGCAAATCGCTCACGGGCAATCCGCGATACGCGATGATGCCAAACACGAGAATGCCGATCATGACCAACGACGTCATGACCGGCCGCTTGATCCAGATGGAACTCATGTTCATGGCGTTTTCCCCTTGGGAGCAGGAATGGAATCACCGGCGGGCTTGCCGCTCCCGTTCGCGCTTCCTGAATCATTTCCACCCCGTCCACCTCGACCACCGCCACGTCCGCCACGACCCCCGCGTCCACCACCCGCGGTCGTCGCAGCGCGCAGCTCGATCTTGGCGCCGTCATTGAGGCGATTCTGTCCTTCGATGACTACCTGTTCTCCCCCTTCAAGCCCGCTGTCGATCTTGAGTAAACCACCCGATTGCCGGCCAATCTTGACGGGCACGCGCTTCACCTTGCTGCTGTCGGCAACGATGTACACGAATGAACCGGCGGCTGTCGTGACCACGGCTTCCGATGGGACAGTGACTGCGTTGCTGTCGATCGAGAGTTGCAAGCCAACCGTGACGAACTGTCCGGGCCACAATCCGCGATCGTCGTTGGCGACGCGCGCTTTGAGCAACACAGTGCCGGTGGTTTGATCGACCACATTGTTGATGAACGACAAAATGCCGGTCGCGACTTTCGCGCTGTCGCCGACGTTCGGCTTCACGCTGACAGTAAGTGCTTTGTCCAATCCCGCGCGGGTGCGCATCTCCGCAAAATCACGCTCGGCCACGCTGAACCGCACAAACACCGGGCGCAATTCGTTGATGGTGATCAGCGCGTCAGTTTGTGCGCGCACCAAATTGCCGGCTTTGATGGTCAACTGCCCGGTGCGTCCACCGATCGGCGCGCGAATTGTGGTGTTGTCGAGATCAAGTTGTGCGCTCTGCACCTGCGCACGATCGGCCGCAACCGTCGCCCCTGCCGACTGCGCGTCCGAAAATGTTTGATCGAGCTGCTGCTTGGTGATGTATCCATCTTTCGCGAGTCCGGCGAAACGCACAGAATCGGCACGCGTGCGCGCTAAGATCGCCTCATCGCGTGCGAGTGTGCCTTTGACGCGATCAAGCACGGATTGAAACGGTCGTTGATCTATCTGAAAAATCACTTGTCCGGCGCGCACTTCATCGCCTTCGGTGATGGCGACGTTGGTGAGCATGCCCGACACGAGCGATTGCACCGACACCGTTCGACTGGCCTCAACTTGTCCATTCGCCGTAACGACGTACGGGAGTGGACCTTTCATCGCGGTTTTTGCCGAGACGACGGGTGTCGACCGTTGCGGTCGTGGCTTTTCTTTGCACGCGCTCATAGTTGTCGCGGCAATGCAGCCCGCGATTACGAATCGAGCAGCACGGTATGTCGAGGGGCGCATGAAGCGGAGCCCAATATTCTTGGCGAGCATTCGCAGGGGCGACGGCGGAAACGAATGGCGCGCATCCGACCGGTCTTTTGGCAGGGTGGCACGCCACGGGACGCGTCTCTAGGACGCTCGCCAAGATAACGCCGCCCGCTGCCTTTGCGTTGGCTGCGGACGGCGATTTTCCACTCTCTTACACAGTCAATCAGTCGAGACCGTCCGCGCCTTTTTGCACGGTGACGGCCCGACGCGGAAGCACATGAGCCTCCGAGGGTTCTATCTCCCGTAACCGGCTCCGCAACCGAGACATCAGCGAGTCGAGTTTAATGCGGTTCATCCCCTCTGGAAGCATCTCGTCTAGCGTGGACGCGCCTTCGCGTCCACCGCGCAAAATGCGAACGCCCCCGCCGGAGCCGTCCATAAAGTTGAAATGCATCGACGCGGGGAGTTCGGACGAGCGCACGACCGGCACACTCACGTCGCGATACCGCCCGCCGCTGTAGACGCGCAGCGACACCGTACCGCCGGGCGCAACCTTCTGCACTTCGCGAGCGAAACGGTTGATTCGCGAGCCCGATACCGCCGCGTCTTCGACGTCTTCCTTGGGCACACGCACGTCGATGCCGTTGACCGCTGCGATCCGGTCACCTTCGACGACGCCCGCTTTTTCCGCTGGCCCCGAGGCGACAACCGATGAGACAAACAGACCCAAGGTATCGCGAACCGTGCCAGCGGATGAGATCGCTACGCCGATGGAGCCTTGGCTGTCGTTGCTCCGTGCACTGAAATGCGATACTAATCTGGTCGATCCGGTGGCGAGCTCAGCCGCGGAAACCGGTTTTACTTTCACGGAGCGCGACGCGCCGTTCGTGCTCACGCGAAGATCGATTTCATCTCCGACCTTTGCCTTCGCCATCACTCTCTGTAGTCGTCGTTGTCCCACGCCGCCCATTTCGCCGTCATCGACGTCAGAGACGCTGACCCGCAGACTGACGCCGTTGATCTCCTGAATGACGTCTCCGATTTTGATGCCGGCTTTGGCGGCCGGCCCATTGGCATCCACTTCGTCGATGCGAACGCCCGCGGTATCGGCTTTTCCGCTCGAGCTCATCGTCACGCCAAGCACTGCGCGATCGGTGGCGCGCGACGCGGTGAGGGTGTAGGCGCGCGGCTGTATCATCACCGAGCGCACTGGGGTTGGCGTCGCGATTCGAACGCGCGTGTCCTGCGCCTGGATCAGCGATGCGGAGCCGAGCGCGAGCCCCGAGAGCGGCGCGACGACGTGATGTAAGAAACGAGTAGCAGAACGGATAACGAAGCGTGGCATGTTGGTCTCGTGAGGTGTGGGACACTCATCCGACACCGTCGCCACACGCGGGGTTTACTGCGACGTGTGCCGCCTTATCCCACCACGATATTGAGCAACCGTTTCGGAACGAAAATCACCTTCGTGATATCGCCCGTAATGAAGCGCGCGATATTGACGTCCTTTTTCGCGAGTGACAGTGCGGTGTCCTGCGCGATGTCGGCAGCGACTCGCAGCTTGCCACGTACTTTCCCGTTGATCTGCACGACCAGATCGACTTCGTTGTCGATCAGCTGCGCCGGATCGTACGTGGGCCATCCGCTGTCGAACACTGAGCGCGTGTGCCCCAGCGTCTCCCAGCACTCTTCTGCCAAATGGGGCGCGAAGGGCGCGGTCATCTGTACGAGCGATGCGATCTCGTCGCGGTGCGGGATGCGTTCGCCGCGACGCACGTGATTGATGTACTCCATCATCGCGGCGATCGCCGTGTTGTACGCCAAGTGGGCGATATCGTCGCCGACTTTTTTCACCGTCCGATGCAACTGACGAATGACGTCGGCGTCAGCGACACCGTCGGTGCGTGCATCGCGCACCGAGGCCCACAACCGATCGAGATAGCGTTTGACACCGCTAATGCCCTGATCGCGAAAGTCTCCGCCTTCTTCGTACGGTCCGAGAAACATCAGGTACATGCGGAACGCATCGGCGCCCCACTCTTCCATGTACGCATCGGGGTTGATGACGTTGCCTTTCGACTTGGACATCTTCGCGCCGTCGCGAATGATCATCCCGTGCGCGCGAAACTTCGTGAATGGTTCTTCGAAATCGATGTGTCCCGCATCTTTGAGCACCATCGTGACGAAGCGCGAGTACAGCAAATGCAACACCGCGTGTTCGTTGCCACCGATATACGAGTCAACAGGCAACCACGTTTTTGTGCGCGCCGCTTCGAACGGTACGTCCGTGTTGGTCGCGCTGGGATAGCGCAAGAAATACCACGCGCTATCGAGAAACGTGTCGGAGACGTCGGTCTCGCGTCGCGCCATGGCTCCGCACGAGGGGCACGGAACGCGGTACCACTGTTCATCTCGCGCGAGTGGTGACACACCTGAATCGTCGGGCTTAAAGTCCGCGAGAAACGGCAACTCAACCGGCAATTGCGATTCAGGAACAGGCACGGTGCCGCATGCGTCGCAGTAGATGATGGGGATTGGCGGCCCCCAATAGCGTTGACGCGAAATGCACCAATCGTGCAAGCGATAGTTGATGACGGGTGCGGCGTGCCCCTGTTGCGATAACCATGTGGTGACGCGCTCTTTACCTTCGGGAACGCTCACGCCGTCAAACTCGCCGGAGTTCACGAGATGCCCGTCGGCATCGTCGGTGTAGGCCGCGCCATCCAACGGCGTGTCGGCATTGTCGTCTGGCGATGCAACCACGCGCACGATAGGCAAATCAAACACGCGCGCGAATTCGAAATCGCGCTCGTCGTGTCCGGGAACCGCCATGATCGCACCCGTGCCGTACTCCATCAGCACGTAGTCGGCGATCCACACGGGAATATTGGTGCCAGTCGCGGGATTGATCGCAAACGCGCCAGTGAAAACGCCCGTCTTGTCGCGCGAACTTTTACGTGAGATCAAATCTTGTTTGCGCGTCGCGGTCTGGTACGCGTCGACAGCCGCACGTTGCGCGCCGGTGGTGATCTCACCAACGAGCGCGTGCTCTGGCGCGAGCACCAAATAGGTCGCACCAAAAATGGTGTCCGCACGCGTCGTGAACACGCGCACGGACGTGTTCGCATGTCCATGAATCGCGAACGAGAGTTCGGCGCCCTGCGAACGACCAATCCAATTGCGCTGAGCCAGTCGAGTGACCGACGACCAGTCCAACCAATCGAGGTTGTTCAACAATCGTTCGGCGTAATCAGAGATGCGAAAAAACCATTGCTCCAATACGCGCTGCTCAACGGCGCTGCCGCACCGCTCGCACAAACCGTTTTCGACTTGTTCGTTGGCGAGCACGGTTTTGTCAGTTGGACACCAGTTAACGGCCGCCGCTTTTTTGTACGCAAGACCTTGCTTGTACAGCTGCAAGAAGACCCACTGTGTCCACTTGTAGTACTCTGGACGCGACGTGTCGACTTTGGCGCGCCAATCGATCATCAGCCCCGCGCGCTCGAGCTGCCGTTGAAAGTTGGCGACATTTCTTGGCGTCAGCTCCATCGGGTGCGCGCCCATTTTGAGCGCGTAGTTCTCCGAGTGAATGCCAAACGCGTCGTAGCCCAGCGGTTGAAAAACCTGATGCCCCAAGAGCCGATGAAAGCGCGCGGAGATGTCGCTGCCCGTGAACGCGAACAGGTTTCCGACGTGCAGCCCTTCGGCCGACGGATACGGAAACATCATCAGCGCGTAGAACGGACGCTCGGCGCGATCGAGGTCGACTTGGTTCGTGCCGAGTTCGGTCCAGATGCGCTGCCAGCGCGCTTCGATTTCGATCGGCAGGTACGGAGTCGGGGGCGTTTGTTCGGTCATATGCTGCAACTTAATCGGGCATTTGCATTGGCTGGTTTGATACTCTGCTTCCCGCTTCC